>NZ_JAUSTO010000005.1:0-176161 GCF_030812885.1 Moryella indoligenes | reverse complement strand
AAACCGGAATGCAACCTCCCGGAGGGTATTCATTTATAAGCAACTATGGACTCAGGTCAGGGTGAGAGGGGTTGCATCTCGTTTTACAAGTGAGGAATGTAATGGGGGTCGCATACCATTATTTTACAATAAACCCGGTCTTTTCGGAGGCCGGGCTTTTATTTTATCAAAGAGATCGGCCATCTGGCCGGATCTCCACCGAGTAAAAAGACTGCCGCACTAATCCTTAGTGCGACAGCCCCATTCTTAAAAAAATTTACCGCTCATTCTAAAGCATTTCTCCACGTGCAAACCTTACTTACCAGATCATCTCCCGCACTACACGCATTAGCGTTACCACCCAAGACAGCGCCGCAAGCCCCACCAGAACAAAGAAAATCCCGTCCGCCAGAGCGGTATGGGCAAGATACCACGGGCGGAATACTGTGATAACCAATGCCCCGTACAGCAGCGGTACGGACAGCCGCAGCGTCTGCGCCAGATAGATGATCCCTCCCATCAGCGCCAGTCCCAATGATAAAACAGCATACATCATGTTCCGAGCCTCCTTCTTCAATTTGCGGTATGTTACCATCGGCAGACAGACTTTACAAGAACCTGTCTGCCGATTTTTTTGCTTTGGGTGTCAATAAGACACCCTTGACTGGACGGCGAGGGTGTCTATTGCACACCCTGGATCTCAAAATTTTTGCAAAATTTTTGGATTTTTTGTTATTCACCATGCTGTTTTTTAGGGAGGGGTAGTGAGGGGGTATCTGAAAAAACAGAAAACCGCTTTCGGCAACATTGCCGGAAGCGGTTTAGAAGTTCAAAGCCGTTGGTAAACACCCGCCCGTTCGCCCCGTGCCGCCCTGTGCGGCGTTCTTCCGCAATGGGCAGCATCCCTGCCCATCCCCTCCGGCAGAGGCTCCCACAGGCGGCGTGTGGGCGAACTCAGTAAACAAGAGTAAAAGGAGAGCCTATGGAGCAAAAAGCCAATATCACCATCGACAATCATCATATCACCGTGGAGCGGATGCGGACAGCCTGTGGGCGGGAGATTCGAGTCATCTCCGTGTTTCCCCGGCACGGCAGTGAAACCGTGGAGGACAAGCTGAAAGCCCTGGCGGAACTGGACTTCCGGCAGGGAAAGCTGTGCGCGTAAAGTGCTGGACATTTCAGGCCGTTCGGGGTATTGTGGTGTCGCAATGCTCTGAACGGTTTGACAAAGAAAAGGAGGGCTGTATGAATCAGTCAAACCAAATCAGGAAAACCGCTCTTTACTGCCGTCTCAGCCAGGACGATGGGATAGAGGGCGATTCCAACAGCATCCAAAATCAAAAAGCTATTTTGCAGAAGTTCGCGGAAGATCACCATTTCCCCAGCCCCTGCTTTTATGTGGATGACGGTTTTTCGGGAGGGAATTTCCAAAGACCGGCGTTCCAGCAGATGATCTCAGACATGGAAAACGGCGAAATCGGGATCATTGTGACCAAGGATCTCAGCCGCCTCGGTAGAAATCAGCTCCACACGGGACTCTACATCGAAGAACGATTCCCCATGTTCGGCGTCCGCTACATTGCCATCAATGACAATGTGGACACCGACAGCAGTGAGAGCAACGACCTCATGCCGTTCAAAAATTTGTTCAACGAGTGGTTTATTCGGGACACCAGCCGGAAGATCCGTGCGGTTCTGAAGGCCAAAGCGGAACGGGGCGAACGGCTGGGGACCAGAGCGCCTTACGGCTACCGAAAGGACCTGGATACGAAGAAACTGCTGGTGGATGAAGAAGCGGCAGCCATCGTCCGCAGGATCTTCGCCATGTGCGCCGGCGGCAGCGGTCCCAGTCAGATTGCCCGCATTCTCAAGAAAAAGCAGATCCTGACGCCCACCATGTACGCCTACACCAAGTACGGCATCACGCACGTGGGGCTGGATACACAACGACCGTATCACTGGTCTGGGGATACCGTGGCGGATATGCTGGAAAACGAGATCTATCTGGGCAATACCGTCAACATGAAGCACAGCAGCAGATCCTACAAGGACAAGCGAAGGGTCGAACATCCAAGAGAGGAGTGCATGGTCTTTGAGAACACCCATCCCGCCCTCATTACGCGGGAGGTCTGGGACATGGTACAGAGGGTGCGGAAGAACAAGCGCCGTCTGACAAAGATGGAAGAACAGAACAAGTATTCCGGCCTTGTGTTCTGCTCCGACTGCGGCTCCAATATGGTGCTGCACCGGGCACATACCATGTCCACCAGCTACAATCACTTTACCTGCCGCACCTACAAGAAGGATGGAGGAGCCTGTACGGGCCACTACATCCGGGAGTGTGTTCTGGACGAGATCGTACTGGAGGACCTGCGCCGGGTGACGAACGCGGCGCGGGAACATCCGGAAAAGTTCGCCGCCTACATTGGCAGCAAGCAGTCCGCCGAACTTCAGCGGGAGATCCGCAGGCAGGAGAAGAAACTGGCAGCCATGCGGAAGCGGAAAGCGGAACTGGACGCAATCTTCAAAAAGCTGTATGAGGACAGCGTGCTGGGCCGCATCACAACAGAGCAGTTCCAGATGCTCTCCGGCAGTTACACGGAAGAACAGAACCTCATCACTGTCGGAATCCCACATAAAGAGAATGAGATCCAGCGCCTGCGGGAAACGGTGAGCGGGACGGACAGCTTCCTTGATAAGGCGAAGCGGTACACGGATATCACGGAACTGACGCCGGAGCTGCTGCGGCTGTTTATTGAGAAGATCGTAGTCCACGAGAAAGAGGTAAAGTGGTCTAAACACGCGCCCCAGACCGTGGAGATCCACTACAACGGCATTGGCTATGTCGGCAGTGGTCAGCAGGATGTGGAAGAAACGATGGAAGCACCGGAACCCCTACAAACCCAGGACACAGAGAAGCCCCGGCAGGCATCGTAAACACGATGACCTGCCGGGGTATCCCAGGAATCACTTGTTACCCCTGTGAGGGGGGAGCAAACGTTTTCCGGGGTTTTTTATGCCCAGAAGTTTTGTTGTCATGTGTCTTCACCTGTTATCAAAACTGAATATAGATATCTTACATAGAGAGTCAGCTTATTCTTTAGATTTGTGAAGAATGGGTTGGAGCTTTTTTGGCGTTTTTTCTGCCCGACCACTGCCTGTCAAAGAGAAAAAACAGTATGACTGATGCGTCTTCGGTACTCAGCGAAAAGAGTCTTCTGTCCTTGCAACAGGAGGCTCTTCTGGCCTATAATAGAGCTGTCTGCCGGAGAACGGCGAAGCAATCGGGGAAGGGCTGCAAAGTCAGCAGAGGTATTTTTATGCGATATGAGGGAGATGTTTACCGTCCGCCGAGTGAGGCGCGGAGTCTTATTATCCAGGTGACAATCGGATGTTCTCACAATCAATGCACCTTCTGTCATATGTATGCGGACAAGCAGTTCCGCATACGGAAGAAGGAGGAGATCATGCAGGATCTGGATGAGTGCCGGGAGATGTACGGGCCCTGGGTTCAGCGCGTCTTTTTTGCGGACGGAGATGCACTGATTGTGCCGACAGATACCCTGCTGGAGCTGCTCCAGTATGTACACAGAAACTTTCCGGCTGTCGAGCGCATCACCTCCTATGGCACGGCAAAGGATGTGCTGAGGAAGTCTGAGGAGGAGCTGAGAGCGCTCTCGGAGGCCGGACTTCAGATGATATATTTGGGAGCGGAGTCCGGGGACGATGCAGTGCTCCGGGCGATCTGCAAGGGAGAGACCGCGGCGGAGATCATTGCAGCTGGCCAGAAGCTGAAGCGCTGTGGCCTGAAGACCTCGGTGACACTCATTTCAGGGCTCGGCGGAAGAAAGGGAATAGAGGCACACGCGGTTCGCTCGGCGGAGCTGATCAATGCGATGAATCCGGAGTATGCCTCCATACTGACCCTGCATCTCACGGAGAATTCTCCCATGGCGCAGGAGATTGCACGGGGCGAGCGGGAGCTGCTCGTACCGGATGAGATCGTGCTGGAGACGGAGCTCTTTTTAAAGCATATTGATTCTCCGGGAACAGTGTTCAGGACCAATCACGCCTCCAACTATGTGGTTCTTGCCGGAACCTTCAATGAGGACATTCCGAGACTTTTAAGGCAGCTGGAAGAGGCAAAGGAGAAGCAGCGCTATCGCCTGGAGGCATGGAGAAGAAGACTGTAGCGATTGGAGAAAATGCGGGCTTTGGTCTGCATTTTCCCGCTATAAAAAGAAGAAGACATATAAGGAGGCTGAATGATGAGAGAGGGCAGTGAATTAATAGAGCAGATCGAGGCAGTGGCGCGGAGAGCGGGAGAGATCATGCTCTCCGCGTCGGATATTGAGCGGAAGACATCAGAGAAGGAGGGCCACGGCAATTTCGTGACGGAATATGATCGAAAGGTGCAGGAATTCCTCTTCCAGGCCCTGAAGCCGCTGCTTCCGGAGGCTCACTTTCTGGGGGAAGAGGAGGGAGAGGAGTGCTTTCGCGAGGAATATCGCAGCGGTTATACCTTTGTGATCGATCCGATCGACGGAACGGCCAACTTTCTGGCCGGGATACGCCCCAGCGTCTGCTCAATCGCGCTGCTTGCGGACGGAGAGCCTTGGCTCGCTGTGATCTATAATCCCTATCACGACATGATGCTTCACGCGGAGCGGGGAAAAGGCGCCTTCTGCAACGGGAAGCGAATTGGCTCCTGTCAGCGTGATCTTGCGCACAGCATGGTGCTTTTCGGAACAGCTCCCTACTATGACGGGCTTCAGGACCTGACCTTTGCGCTTGCGCGTCGCTATATGAATCTCAGCATGGATATTCGCCGTCTCGGTGCAGCCGCATGGGATCTCTGCCAGATGGCGCTCGGCGCTGCGGGAGTCTTTTACGAGCTGCGTCTCGGTCTCTGGGATTTTGCGGCGGGGGCTCTGATTGCAGAGGAGGCCGGCTGCATCGTCACAGATATTGAGGGGAGACCGCTTCGCTATGACGGGCCCTCCGGTCTGGTTGCGGCGTCCGCCGGAGTTGCGCGGGAGGGACATTATCTTCCGGAGGAAATACTTGGATTCCAGATGAAGGGAGAGGAAAAATGAAAATTGACGCATATGGAAAGCCCTGTCCCCAGCCAGTTGTGCTGGCGCTGAAGGCGCTCGCAGGACTTCCGCAGGGAGAGATACTGGAAATCAAAGTGGATAATGAGACTGCTGTTGAGAATCTGAAGCGCATGGCGGAGCAGAAGCACTGTGACACGGAGATCGAAAAACGAAGCGACGGATGGAAACTTTCTCTCCGGCCGCGGGAAGCTGCGGAGAGCGATCTGAGGAGCGAGACGGAGGATCAACGCCTCATTAGAGAACTGAACTGCGCACTGCCGCAGAGTGCGGAGACACTGCATGCGCGCATTGCCGCCAACACAGTGATCGCGTTTGGCAGTGCCGTGATGGGGCAGGGGGACGACAGGCTCGGAGCACAGCTCATGAAGGGCTATATCTTTGCGCTCACGCAGTCGGAGCAGCTGCCGAAGCAGCTCCTCTTTTTCAACGGCGGTGCGCGCCTCACGACTGAGGGCAGCGAGTCCCTTGCGGATCTTCAGCAGCTCTCGGAGCGCGGCGTGGAGATTCTGACCTGCGGAACCTGCCTTGACTTCTATGGAATCAAGGAAAAGCTCTGCGTGGGGGGCGTCACAAATATGTATGCGATTTCAGAGAGTCTGCTCTCTGCGGACAAGGTGATACGTCTCTGAAAGGAGCGTCTCGATGATCTATCTCAATCAGGCGGCGACCTCCTTCCATAAGCCGGACTGTGTGCGTAAAGCCGTGCTGGAGGCGCTCTCCGGGATGGGCAGTGCTGCACGCGGGGCCTCAGCGGCAGAGCTCTCTGCCGCAAGGCAGATCTGGGCTGTGCGGCAGTCAGTTGCGGAGCTCTTTGGCTTTGACGCAGCGGAGCGGGTGGTATTTACAGCCAATGCGACGCAGGCGCTGAACACTGCGATTTTTGGCCTGCTGAACCCCGGAGATACAGTGATCGCGACAGATTGGGATCACAATTCTGTGCTGCGTCCTCTGTATCGGCTGCGTCAGCAGGGAATCCGGCTGGAGTTCTGGCGTGCCGATGCGGAGGGGAGACTCTCGCTCTCCTGGCTTCGCCAGCGGCTGAGTGACAGCACCCTGCCCACTCCGAAGCTTGTGATCTGTACCCACGCCTCCAATCTCACCGGGGCGGTTCTTGATGTCTCTCAGATCTCGGCGCTCGCGCATCGCGCCGGTGCGCTGTGTCTCGTCGACGCCGCGCAGAGTGCAGGAAGCATTCCGATCGATATGCGGGAAATAAAGGCGGATCTGCTCTGCTTTACCGGCCACAAGGGGCTCATGGGACCACAGGGTATCGGCGGCCTTCTGGTCGCTCCAGGGGTGGAGCTGCGACCGCTGATCAGCGGCGGGACCGGCATTCGCTCCTATGAGCGGGCGCAGCCGGAGAACTATCCGGAGCATCTGGAGGCGGGGACTCTGAACGGGCCGGGGATCTGTGGTCTCGGCGCCGCGGTGCGTTATCTGCAGACGGTCGGCGTGGAGAGCGTACACAGGAGAGAGCAGGGGATTCTGAAAAGCTTCCGGGCGCAGCTTGGAAAAATTGAAGGAATACGGATTTATGGGGCAGAGGAGGGGGAGCACAGCGCGACGATCGCCTTTAACCTCCGGGATATTCCCTCCGCGGAGCTTGCGGATGCGCTCTCTGAGCGCTACGGCATCACGACGCGGGCGGGCGCACATTGCGCCCCCCGCATGCACGCCGCGCTTGGAACCAAAGAGCAGGGGGCAGTGCGCATATCCTTTGGCTGTTTTAATACGGAGGCAGAGCTCATGCAGGCGGCAGAGGCCGTGCGTGAGCTCGCGGAAGAGAGAGGGGGAGAGACATGAAGGAGGAGCTGGTTGTCAGCTTTTTCTCCACCGCGGATGCGATGCGGGCGGAGGAGCTGTGTCGTGCAGCAGCTGTTCCGGGACGTCTCATCCCGCTGCCGCCGGATATTCATGCGGACTGCGGTCTTGCGTGGCGGCTGCCCATAGAAAAGCGCCCGGAGCTTGACCGGGCGCTGGAAGGGAAGCTGAAGCCGGCCGGTTTCTTTCGGCACAGCTTCCGCTGGTAGCATAAAACATTCAGAGCTTTTTTACTTCATCGGAGAGCGCGCGGTAGCGCTGGCGCACCTCCGCCATAAATTCCAGCTCGATTTCTGTGGCTTTCTTGTGCTCCTTGGTAATGATGCCGAAGCGCAGATGCTCCGAGCAGTTCTTCAGTGGAATATTTACCACGTCGTACAGCGAGCCCTGATAGGGGAATTTGGCGATGCCTATGGTGTAAAAATTGGTGGCGGAGAGCAGGCGTATCTGCTCCATGCGGTCATTGACATAGATGATCTTCGACGAGTCGTTCAGATCTATGATGCCCTGCTCTGTGGAAATGTGGTAAAAAAAGTCCTCGTACTGACCGATATAGCGAACGAAGCCGTAGGAGAGCAGGTCATTGATATCCATCTCGTCGATGGGGCCCGCCTTCAGCAGCTCGTGCTTTGCGGAAAGAAACACATAGGGCTTGAATTTGGCGATGGAGGTGAATTTCAGCCGCTTGTTTTCAAAGTTGCGCATGATGGTATCTGTCTCATGCACGGAGAAGTGCACGACGCCGATCTCAGAGTAGCCGTTCGCCACGTCATCGATCACATCGCTGGTGCTGGTCTCGTGCAGGCGGAGAAAGAGATTCTCCTGATCCTGATGGCGCGCGCAGACCTCATTGAAGCAGACGGCCGTGTGAGAGAAACGGGTCATGGAGACGACCAGGCGGCTGCCCTGGCGATGTGTCTGGCTGATAAAGTGATCGAGACTCTCCATCTCATTCAGTATCACCTTGCAGTGGGCCAGGAAGCTCTCCCCGTTTCTGGTAAGCCGTGAGCCCTGGTTGGTGCGCTGAAACAGATCGAAGCCGACCTCCTCCTCGATGCTCTTGATAATATGGCTCAGCTGTGGCTGCGAGATGTACATGGCCTTAGCGGCCTGGTTGATCGAGCCGTATTGAGCGACACCGACAAAATACTTCAGATTTTTTGTGTCCAAAAGAAAGCTCCCCCTTGTCTGTCGTGTTCTATTATTTTAACATATTTTTTGTGCATTGACAGACATATTGAGGTTTCGTAGAATAAGAAAAGTAATTTGCGCCCATGGCGGAATTGGCAGACGCGCTGGATTTAGGTTCCAGTGGGAGACCGTGCAGGTTCAAATCCTGTTGGGCGCATACAGATTAAAAATCAGGATTCTCCCTCTCACTGGAGAATCCTGATTTTTGCATTGCGCCAGCGGAAGAAGGGTGATTATCCGTACTAATTTGGAGAAAAATGATATTTAAGCGAAAAAAGTACTTGCAAAATAGTTGTAAAGTGCTATATCTAGAGATAGAAATATATTATATGTTATATATGATTTGTCTCGAGAGGGTTTTACCAAATGCTGAGAGATCTGAAGGACGATGGAGTAATCTTCGCCAAGGGCGAAAAGGTCAGAAAAACGACATATAAGGAGCAGGCTTATAAACTGATCCGGGAGGCAATCCTTTATCAGAGACTGAAGGCCGGAAAGATTTATTCTCAGGAAGCATTGTGTGAAGAGCTGGGGGCCTCCAGAACTCCCATCCGAGAGGCTTTATTGGAGTTGCAAAAAGAGGGTTATCTGGTATTTTGCAGAGGAAAGGGAATTAAAATCGTCAGCCTGGATCAGGAGGCAATCCGCGAAATACTGGAGGCTCGATTATATTTGGAGCGGATCACGGCAAAGCTGGCGGCGGAGCGCGCAGACAAAGAGGATATGAGGTACATAGAAGCCTGCCTTCTGTCAGAGCACGAGGATCTGATCATTCACAGAGAAAAAAATGATATTGCGAAGAGCTATCAGCTGGATCACCAGTTTCATCGGGCAGTTGCAAAGGCATCGCATAACAGACAAATCTACAATATGCTTGACAATATTCTGAATATGTATCTGCGCTTTGAGACACAAACGGTCTATCACAATGCCTCTTCTGCAAATTCTATTTTAGAGGAGCATGATGCCATTTTTCACAGTGTTGCAAATCATGAGGCGGAAAAAGCGGAGGAGGCGGCGGAACATCATCTGCTGCGTGCTTATCGGAGGACGCTGAAAGAATACTGGAAGGAGTGAAGATGCGGGAGTGTGATTTTTTAAGATTAGTAATATATTACATATTTCTTATTGGGAATGGAGGAGGAGGATGGAAGAGAAAGATTCGATTTATATGTGGCCTTCACACTGGGGGAGACCGGTTGCACATGGATCGCAGGGGGCTGTCAGCAGCAATAGTGTCTATGCGACACGGGCAGGACTTTCGATTCTGCGAAACGGAGGCAATGCGTTTGACGCGGCGACAGCTGTGGCACTTGCTCTGTCTGTAGTGGAACCGCATCATTCAGGCATCGGAGGCGGATGCTTCAGTCTCCTTTATTCCGCAGGTGAGAAAAAATGCTATGCGATAGATGGCCGTGGTGTGGCTCCGATGCAGGCAACGGAGCATCTGTTCATGAGGGATGGAAAGGTTCAGAGTGAATGGAAGGATCTGGGAGGACAGTCCGTGGCGGTTCCGGGTCTTTTGAAGACCATCGAGACAATCTTAAAAACGCATGGAACAATGGATTTTTCTGAGGTGGCGCAGCCGGCGATCCGGCTGGCAGAGGAGGGATTTGGCGTCAGCTTTACGGGAGCCCTGACTGTGGAGGACGATTCTGTCAGAAGAAAACTGAAGCTGTCGGGGGCAATGAGAAGGCTGTATCTTAAGGAAAATGGATCGTGCTATCAGTTTGGCGAACGCCAGAAAAATCCAGAACTTGCAGAACTTCTGAAAAACATCTCCCGCCAGGGGACGGAGTATTTTTATCAGGGTCCGTGTGCCGGGGAAATCGTAGAATGGATTAACCGGCGAGGAGGATGTTTCACTCTTGCAGACCTCTCAGAGTATAAACCTCGATATCGTGAACCGATGAAGACATCCTATCGTGATTGCGAGGTGGTTGCGTTTGCGCTGCCGAGTGGGGGCTCCACGGTTCTGGAGATGCTGAATATTTTGGAACATACAGATCTCAAGGCATGCGGGCACAATAGTGCGGCGAGTCTTCATGCAATTGCGGAGGCTATGAAAATTTCTTTTGCTGACAGAGGCGCTGCGCTCGGAGATCCGGATTTTGTTGCGGTAGATGCGGACAGGATAATCTCCAAGGAGTTTGCAAAAGAGCGTTTTCAAAGAATTGGAGTGAAAGCAGAAGATTATGCAGCGGGACAGGAACTGGATCTGAAGGAGTATCCGGGAAACACCTCTCATTTTTCGGTGATGGATCGTTGGGGAAACGTAGTCTCTCAGACACAGACCATAAGGGACTGGTTCGGCAGCGGAATCGTGGTGGACGGTCGTGGTTTTGTACTGAATAATGCGATGTCTGATTTTTCAGCCGCGGAGGGAGAGATGACAAGTCAGGGATTGGCGTATGGAAGCGCAAATGGAATTCAAGGAGGCAAAACGCCGCTGTCCAGCATGTCGCCATGTATTCTGTTTCGTGATGACAGTCCATTTCTTGCCATCGGCGCAGCAGGCGGGCCAAGAATTATTAGCGGTATTTTGCAGGGAATTGTCAATGCGGTAGATTATTCCATGACGCCGGAAAGACTGGTAAATCTTCCTTACATCCATGTCATTACAAATAGGCAGGGGCTGGAAGCGGAATATGGGATTTCTGAGGACACCCTGACTCTGCTGGAGAAAAAAAACCACCATATTGTGCGAACTCAGGCGGCGGAAGCCATGAGTGTGATGCTGAATAGTGTGATGTGCCGGGGAACGGAGTTCTACGCAGCCGGAACAGGAAGGGTAGATGGTTGCGGCGGTGCACTGCTGCCGGATGGAAGCTTTATTTTGGAAGGTGTAAGCCAGGAAAAATAATCGGCGGGAGCTGATTAAAATTTGCAAAATGCAAAAATAAAGGAGGGCTTTATGAAAAAGGTAATATCATTTGTATTGGGCATGGCAATGATGTCGGCGCTGGCAGGATGCGGAGCGAAAAAGGCGGAAGCGCCTGCTGCGGGTGGAGCAGCACCGGCAGCAGAGCAGAAGGTATATAAAATTAATTACGCCAATACGGTTGCCGATTCCAATCCGCAGGCAATCAATGCAAAGTGGATGGCAGATCGCATGAAAGAGCTCTCTGGCGGCAGGTTGGAAATGACTGTATTCAACAATAATAAGCTCGGAGCGTTCAGTGACTGTTTCCAGCAGATGCAGCAGCCGGGTGGTACAGTGCAGATGGGAGATGTATCCTCTGCTTCGGTCACACAGTTTTCCGATCTCTACACACCGTACGCACTGCCGTTTCTTTTCAGCAGCAAGGAGCAGTCCTTTCAGTATTTTGATAAGGGGGAGACGATAAAAGCGATAGAAGACAGATTTCTGGAGCAGACCAACGTCCGTGTACTCGGATACTTCTATAACGATGCGCGCGCATTGACAAACAGCAAGAGAGCGGTCTCTTCCCCGGCAGATATGAATGGGTTGAAATTACGCGTGATGACCTCGGATGTGTATATTAAGACCTTTGAGTCTCTTGGGGCAGCGCCGGTTTCCATGCAGTTTTCCGAGCTGTTCAGCGCACTTCAACAGGGGGCGGTCGACGGACAGGATAATGGTTTGATTCTTTCCATGGACTCCAAGTTTAATGAGGTTCAGAAATATTACACGGATCTTGGACATGTGCAGGACACCTCCGTCATCTTTATTTCGGAGCAGTTCTACCGGTCTCTTCCGGAAGATCTTCAGCAGATCGTTGTTCAGGCAGTGCAGGAAGCGGTAGACAAAGAGCGTCAGGATTATGCGGACAAGCTGGACAGTTATCTGGAAGAGATGAAGAAGACGATGGAAGTAACCATTTTGACCGATGCGCAGAGAGGAGTATTTAAGGAGAGCTGCCGGCCGGTTTATGACTGGTATCGTCAGGCTTATCCGGATTACGATCTGGATGCCATTATGGCAGATATTGAGAAATATTGATTGCTTGCTGATTGAGAGGCAGCGGACAGGGGGATATCCCGTCGAGCCGCTGCCTGATAAAATGGGGAGTCTGCATATGAAGATGCTAAAGTTTCTGGATGATTATCTGGAGGAGGTGATTTGTGTTTTTGTCCTTGCGGCAATGACGCTGGTTATCTTTTTGCAGATTGTAATACGGGAAATCAGTGCTTTTGTCCAATTGCCAATGGCCTGGTCGGAAGAAATTGGACGTTACTTGTTTATCTACGCCGTCTATGTGGGAGCGGCATACGCAGCCAAGAAACTGGCGCATCAAAAGGTTGATATCCTGCCGGTTTTGGCAGGGACAAGAGGAAAACTGATCTTTCACCTGATCTCGGATGCAGGCGTGCTCCTCTTTGCCTTGGTGATGGCTGTATACGGATGGCAGGTAGTTCAAAATGTTGCGTTCGTTTTTGTTCAGAGGGCACCAGCGACGAAAATAAACATGGGAATTGCATATGCCGGGCCGGCTCTGGGAATGACACTTTGCATTTTTCGCTCTGCTCAGAATATTTTTTTCCATATAACAGAGTATCGTTGCATCCGAAGCGCTGAAGCAGAAAAGAAAGGAGGCAAAGACTGATGGGCGGACTTACCATTGTTTTGGTGTTTTTGGTCTGTGTATTTGCCACGGTTCCGATCGGTTTTTCCATTGGCCTTTCTGTGGTAGCCTATGCGCTGATGACAGGCTCAATAAATATGGATTACATTGCATCCGGATTGTTTGCATCCTGTGACTCCTTTCCCCTGATGGCAATTCCGTTCTTCATCCTGTCGGGAGCGCTGATGGAGGGCGGCGGTTTGTCGAAGCGGCTGGTTCAGTTTTTTGATGCCGTTGTGGGTCATTTGACAGGAGGTCTCGCCATTGTAACCGTCATTACCTGTATGTTTTTCGGCGCAATTTCCGGATCCGGACCTGCGACAACCGCAGCAGTTGGCGCCATTATGGTGCCGACGATGGTGGAGAAGGGGTATGATAAGCGCTTTGCCATGGCGCTTGTTGCGGCAGCCGGGTGTCTGGGCGTGATCATTCCCCCGAGCATTCCCATGGTGACTTATGGAATCTCAACGAACGCTTCGATCGCCACAATGTTTATGGGCGGTTTTATGCCGGGCATCTTACTTGGTCTGCTCCTGATCCTGACGGCAGTTCATATCTGCAAAAAAAATGGATTTACAGGAAACGGAGAGAACTTTAGCTTTAGAAAAGTGAGAAAGAGCTTTAAGGAGGCGTTCTGGGCCATTCTGTCACCGGTGATTATCCTGGGAGGTATCTACAGTGGCCATTTCACGCCGACAGAGGCGGCGGTTGTGTCTGTTGTGTACGCATTGATGGTGGGAGTCTTTGCCTATAAGGAGCTGAACTTAGAACGGATCGGAAAGAAATTTGCGGAAGCGGCGTCCACGCATGGAACGGTTAATATCATAGTGGGAACCAGCACCATACTCGGACGCGTCCTGACGCTGGAGCAGATTCCCGATCAGATTGCGACCTCTATGATTCGTTTTACAGATAACCGTATTGTCATGCTTCTGATTATCAATCTGCTTCTTCTTGCCTGCGGATGCTTGCTGGAGACGAATTCCTCGATTCTGATTCTGGCTCCGATCCTGTTCCCGGTCGCTGCATCCTACGGCGTGGATATTGTGCATTTCGGCATTATCATGGTGATTAATCTTGCGATTGGCTTTATTACACCTCCAGTCGGTGTTAATCTTTTTGTGGCCTGCGGAATTGGAAATATACCGTTCGCAGATTTGGTGAAGAGAATTATACCTTTCCTGGTGGCGCTGCTCGTTGGCTTAATTCTGATCACCTATGTTCCGGCGATCGCTTTGACCTTACCCGGCTTATTGGGGTATGGCAGATGAAGTTTCATACTCAGATAGCGCAGCAGAGAAGCGGGCGGAGTTTTGTCTCCTCCCGCTTCTCTGCTGCGCAGAACCTCCTTGACCGGAAGACAGGAAGCCGAACGCCTTCAGATATTTTTGGCTTTCGGGCATGCGCAGCGGCACTTCTGTGATAAAATAATTGCGTCCGATATCGGATCAATTTTGAGCCCTTCCGCAGGAGAAGGAGAGGAGATTGGTATGAGAAAGAATATCATGAGGATCGTGATGGCGGCAGCAGCGCTGCTTTTGCTCTCCTGCGGGGAGAGGATGAGCAGGACAGCCGCAGACCCGGCGGATTCGGGCACTGGAGAGGAAGCGGAAAGCTCTGTATCTGAGACGGCAGAAGCTTCCGCCGCCGCGTCCGCACCGGTAGAAGTCGGGAGCGGAGAACCTGCATCAGCCGTGTCGGGACAGGAACTTGTGGTCACGAGGCACAAGCAGGAGGGAAAGCACATGGTAAGCGCAGCGGGACTTACCATCAGTGTGCCGACCACCTTTGACGGACTGGCAGCGGAGGGGGCAGAGTTCAGCGGTGACGGAGACATCGTGAAGGCCGGTGCGACGGGGAGCTGCCGCGTGAAGTATAGGGGCAGCTTCAACAGCATACGCATCAATGTGAAAAACAATCAGGACTACAGCATGGCAGTGCGGGAGTGTACCGTGAAGGGGATTGAGATCGGGAGTCAGCAGCCGGATCCGGAGCTTACGCTCTACGGCATCCCAATGGGCGCAACGCGGCAGCAGATCGCAGATGTCTACGGCGAGCCCTTCAGCAAGACCTTTGATGATGCGGACGGTATGTCCAATATGGTCTACCAGTTTGGCACGGATATCTACAGCAATCAGGTCGTGATGATACTGTTCAGGAATGGACGGGCAGTCGCAGCGAGCTACGACGATTTCTCACTGGTTGTCAACTGAGCTCCGCTCGCGTGCCCGGACGAAGACGGGATGGTAGTGGAGGTACACGAGGAAGGCGAGCGAAGTCACGCACCAGGTCAGCGGATAGGCGAAGACCAGAGTGAGGATATCTCTGTGCAGCGGAACTGCGACGACGATCCAGACAATGCGCAGCACACATACACCGAGGCAGGTCATGAGCATGGGAATCCAGCTGTTGCCTATGCCGCGCAGGGCACCGCTGTAGATCTCGATCACAACATAGCTCACAAAGGTCGGAACCAGAAAGCGCAGCACGCGCATTCCGATGGCCAGCACTGCGGCGTCGGCGGAGAAGAGCGCCAGCATATAGTGGCCGAAGAACCAGAGCAGCGTGGAGAGCAGCACAGTGGTTCCGAAGCTCAGGGCCAGACAGCTGCGTATGCCCTGCTTTACGCGGTCCATCTTCCCGGCGCCGTAGTTCTGGCCCACGAAGGTAGTGATGGAGATGCCGAAGGCGTTGATGATCATCCAGTAGAGCACGTCGACTTTTCCGTAGGCGGTCCAAGCGGCGATGGTATCGGTTCCGAAGGCGTTGACCTTTGCCTGAATGATAATGTTGGAAATGGTGTACATGGTGCTCTGCAGTCCGGCCGGGAAACCGACGTAGACCATCTTCCTGAGCCAGCTACCCTCGATGCGGAGCTGCTTCAGTCGGATCTCAACGCCCTCCTCACTGTGGTGCAGGATGAGTACGACCATGACGGCGCTGACAAGCTGCGACAATATGGTTGCCAGTGCCGCGCCGCGAACGCCGAGCCTGAGCAGGAGCACAAAGATCAGATCGAGGATGATGTTGGTGATGCAGCTCGCGATGAGAAACCAGAGCGGACGCTTTGAATCGCCGATCGCGCGAAGGATCGCGGCGCCCATGTTGTAAATGAGACTCGGGATCATTCCGAGAAAATAGATGCGGAGATAGGCGGAGGCGTCCGGCATGAGCTCGTCCGGAACAGACATCGCGCGCAGAGCCGCATTTGCGCCGAGCAGTCCGACTATCGTGATGATTGTTCCGCTCAGGATGGCGAAGGTAAAGGCCGTGTGAACGCAGCGCTCCACAGCGCGCTGATCTCTCGCGCCGTAGTACTGGGAGATGATGACACCGCAGCCGGAGGAGAGCCCCACAAAGAAGCCGACGAAGAGATTGATCAGTGTTCCAGTGGTGCCGCCGACTGCCGCTAGGGCTGTTTTTCCGACAAATCGTCCCACGACGATAGCGTCGACGGTATTATAGAGCTGCTGAAAAAAAGTGCCGAACAGTATTGGGAAAAAGAACAGGAGCAGCTGTGCCGCAATGGGCCCCTCGGTGATGCCGGGGAGTTGTTTTTTTATGGAAGTATGCTGTGGCTGCTGTGTGCGCCTGACTGCCGGTGAACGCATCTGGAAATCCTCCTGAGTGCAGAGCTTTGCTTTTTGTGCGATGAATCTGAAGAGTGTACTGTGCTCATATGCGCGATCATCATAGCACAAATTTTATAGAACGCATGCAGAAATATAAGAAAAAAGCAGATAAAAGTTAGTAAAAAATAAAGGCAGAATAGTCAGATAATAAAGAATATAAAACGCAATATATTTACTTATATGTCTTTAAATAAAAACAATAAGAATAATATACTGAAAATTAATAAATAACTTGACAAAACAGATCACGCTGAGTATAATGAGCTCAAGAGTTAAGGATAAAACAAACGGGCAGAAAGAAGTAGAAATTCCGTATTACGTTTCAGGTTTTTGGAGAGTTACCGGATCGCGGACCCGTCGATACGGAATATAAAAGGAAGGAGGTACAGTCCAAAGTACAGTTAAGATTTCTGAATTCTGTGTAACAGGGAATGCTTTATGAGAGCAGGATCTCGGAATTCAGACAGGAAAACCGATCATCAGAATCAGAGCTTTTAAAATAAAATTGCAGAGATGAAAGGATATGCGGAGCCCGGGAAAGGTGCAGCGCGACAGTTCCTTTTCAGAAGTGAAGCATGACAGCCGAATAGTAGGACCGGAAATTCAGCTGATGAGGCCCTGCAGACATGGAGTCCTTGAAAGCGACAGGCAACAGTAAGCTGGCAGATTTCAAAGGTCGCGGGAGCAGATCAGAGGAAGACGGAGCCGAATGCGAGCAGTGCATTAGCCGGAAGGATACAGAAGCGAGACGCAAGGAGAGGCAGCAGCATGATCCAAAGCACGTAAATCTGTGACGAGAAAGCAGAGACGTGAGACACTGCAAGGATCAATCAGATCAAAGTAAAATACAGAGATGAATGTATGATCGGGGGAGTAAAACTGAATAGAAATCCAAATCCATAGAAAGAGAGGTTCAGTCCCTTGGATTTAACAACGATTTCCGAATGAAGTGGGTATCGGTTCGCAGTATAAGAATCGGTACCCACTTCTCGTTGTGTCCGGGATATGCTATACTGAAAGCCGCTTTATCAGTCAGGTTCTGCGCTGAAGAGAAAACGGCGCAGGTTGTCAGAGGTTAAATGAAGGAGCTTTCATGAGCAAAAGAGAAAACCCCACTCCAAAGAGCCCGGATGAGGGAGGCGGATTTAAGAACGGACAAACTCTGCTGATCATTGTGATCGCAGCATTGCTGACACTGGCGGCGGTCAGCTTTCTGCGGGGGCAGATGAAGCAGGGGTCAACCAAGGAGATTCCCTACAATCAGTTTCTTCAGATGGTTGACGATGGATCGGTTCAGGCAGTTGTGATCAAGAACGGGCAGATCAGCATTGAGATGAAGCCGGAGGCAAAGGGCTACTCTGCAAAGACCAGCTATTATACCGTGCGCATGGACGAGGACGGTGAACTGGCGGAGCGTCTCTATAAGGCTGGGGTAGAGACCCGGAGAGAACGGCAGGATACAGCTGCAATTATATATTCTGTCGTGAGCTTTGTATTTCCCTTCCTGATGGTGCTCTTCTTTATGAATTTTATGATGCGGCGCATGGGCGGCGGCGGGATTATGGGGGTTGGAAAGTCCAATGCAAAGCTCTTTGTTCAGAAGGAGACAGGCATCACCTTTGCAGATGTCGCGGGAGAGGATGAGGCGAAGGAGAGTCTCACGGAGATTGTAGATTTTCTGCACAATCCGCAGCGCTTTACTAAAATCGGCGCAAAGCTTCCGAAGGGGGCTCTGCTCGTGGGACCGCCCGGAACTGGAAAGACACTGCTGGCGAAGGCTGTCGCGGGGGAGGCAAAGGTTCCCTTCTTCTCACTCAGCGGTTCGGATTTTGTGGAGATGTTCGTCGGTGTCGGGGCCTCCCGTGTGCGCGATTTGTTCCGGCAGGCGCAGGAAAATGCGCCCTGCATTATTTTTATTGATGAGATCGATGCGATCGGCAAGAGCAGAGATTCCCGCTTTGGCGGAAATGATGAGCGGGAGCAGACGCTGAACCAGCTGCTCTCGGAGATGGACGGCTTTGATTCCTCCAAAGGACTGCTGGTGCTCGGTGCGACGAACCGCCCGGAGATACTGGACCCGGCTCTGCTTCGTCCGGGACGCTTTGACAGAAGAGTGATTGTGGAGCGCCCGGATCTGAAGGGGCGCGTCGCGATCCTGAAGGTTCATGCCAAGGATGTCCTGATGGATGACACTGTGGACCTGGAGGCAATTGGTCTTGCAACCAGCGGAGCGGTGGGGTCGGATCTTGCAAACATGATCAATGAGGCGGCGATACTGGCCGTCAAGGGGAACCGAAAGGCAGTCAGCCAGAAGGATCTCTTTGAGGCGGTGGAGGTGGTTCTTGTCGGCAAGGAGAAGAAGGACCGTGTGATGAACCAGAAGGAGAGACGCATTGTCTCCTATCACGAGGTCGGTCATGCGCTGATCAGCGCCCTTCAGAAGAATTCGGAGCCGGTGCAGAAGATCACGATTGTCCCGCGCACTATGGGGGCGCTGGGCTATGTGATGTATGTTCCGGAGGAGGAGACGTATCTTAAGTCGCGGCGGGAGCTCGAGGATATGCTCGTCAGTCTTCTTGGCGGCAGAGCAGCAGAGCAGATCGTATTTGGCAATGTCACGACCGGAGCAGAGAATGATATTGAGAAGGCCACCGGAATTGCGAAGGCCATGGTGACAAAGTACGGAATGAGCAGTAATTTTGGCCTCATGGGGCTCGCGCGGACGGAAGATCAGTATCTCTCCGGCAGAACCGTGATGGACTGCGCGGATGTCACAGCGGCACAGGTCGATGAAGAGGTGAAGAAGATCCTGAAGGACGCCTATGACAAGGCGCTCTCCATGCTCGCGGAAAATCGCGATGTGATGGACAAGATCGCAGATTTTCTGATCAACCGGGAGACGATTACTGGAAGGGAGTTTATGGAAATCCTCCGGAGAACGAAGAAGATGGAACCTCCGTCATCGGAGAAAAAGGTAATACTGGTTTAAAGAAAAGAGCAGAGATCCGTGGATCTCTGCTCTTTTCAGATATTGTATGCTGGACTTTACAGAAACGTTTGCTTCAGTGATAAATCTTCTTGTTTTCATAGCGCGGCTCACAGGTGAGCTGCAGCCCGAGCTTGTACATGATGCGTATATCGACCTCGGAGAGCATGACCGAGCTGTGCACCTGACAGCCGCGGAGCTTCTTCAGCTGATTCAGTGCGAGTTTGGCATTCGGATCTGTGGCGGCACACATGGAGAGGGCAATCAGAATCTCGTCAGTGTGCAGTCTCGGGTTTTTGCTGCCGAGATAGTGGATTTTCAGCGTCTGCACCGGTTCTATGACAGAGGGAGCGATGAGCTTCACTTCGTCCGGGAGTCCGGCCAGTGTCTTTACTGCATTCAGGAGCACTGCGGCGCTTGCACCCAGAAGCTCAGAGGTGCGGCCGGTGATGATGCTGCCGTCCGGCAGCTCCAGGGCAGCTGCGGGGCCGCTGGTCACACTGGCCTTCAGCAGTGCCGCCTGCACGACAGGGCGGTTTGCGGAGCTGATGCCGGCCTGCTTCATGAGGAGCTCTATTTTTGTGACCTCGGATTTTTGGCAGTCGCCCTCGACCAGACGGTTCATGGAGTTGTACCAGCGGCGGATGATCTCCTGGCGTCCGGCCTCGCGGCACACCTCATCGTCGACGATGCAGTTCCCGGCCATATTGACGCCCATATCCGTGGGGGATTTGTAGGGGCATTCTCCATAGATGCCCTCGAACATTGCGGAGAGCACCGGGAATATCTCAACATCGCGGTTGTAATTGACCGTGGTGACGCCGTAGTTCTCCAGATGGAAGGGGTCTATCATATTGAGATCGTTCAGATCGGCGGTAGCGGCCTCGTATGCGAGATTTACCGGGTGGTTCAGCGGGAGATTCCACACAGGGAAGGTCTCAAACTTTGCGTAGCCGGCCTTGATGCCGCGTCGGTTTTCATGGTAGAGTTGGGAGAGACAGGTTGCCATCTTGCCGCTGCCCGGGCCGGGAGCGGTCACGATGATCAGCGGTCTTGAGGTCTCGATATACTCGTTTTTTCCATAGCCGTCCTCACTCACGATCAGCGGGACGTTGGAGGGATAGTCGTCGATTGAGTAGTGGCGGTACACCTTGATCCCCATGGCCTCCAGCTTCGTTTTGAACTGATCCGCCGCATTGGTGTAGCGGGTGATGACGACGCTGCCGACGTAGAGTCCGCGGTCCCGGAAGGACTGGATAAGACGCAGAACATCCACGTCGTAGGTGATGCCGAGATCTCCGCGTATCTTATTTTTTTCGATATCTGCGGCAGAAATGGCGATGACGATCTCCGCCTGATCCGCGAGCTGTAAGAGCATACGGAGCTTGCTGTCCGGCTGAAAGCCCGGCAGCACGCGGGAGGCGTGGTAGTCGTCAAAGAGCTTTCCGCCGAATTCCAGATAGAGCTTGTCACCGAATTTGGAGATGCGCTCCCGGATATGTTCGGACTGCATTTTCAGATATTTGTCGTTGTCGAAACCGATTTTCATATAGGACTCCTTATTTCCGTGCTCCGAAGGGATCGCCTCGGAGAAAACAGTTCTGTCCGGCCCATGCCAAACGCTCACATTGTACCACAGGCGGTTTGAATGTGGTATACTTTCTAATTATGGAAATGAGAAAAGAACCTCAGCCGGGAGAGTTTTACCGGCATTTTAAAAACAGACTTTATCAGGTGCTCTCCGTCGCGTACGATGCAGAGACAGAGGCTGCCTTTGTCGTATATCAGGCGCTCTACGGGGACTACCGTGTCTGGATACGGCCGCTCGACAACTTCATGAGTGAGGTGGACAGAGAGAAGTACCCGGAAGTAACGCAGCACTGGCGTTTTGAACGGGTGTGGCCCGGAAGCGGCAGTATGGGAGCGGAGCCCGGTTCAGAGAGAGCGGGGGAGACAGTCGCTTCTCCGGATGATGCGTCTTTGCAGCAGGAGGCTCCCTCAGCTTTTCTACTTGCCTTTCTCGATGCGAAGACGGCGGAGGAGCAGAGAGAGCTCCTGCTGGCGCAGCTTGGCAGCGTCACGCAGCGGGATCTGGACAGTGTCTGTACGGCCTGTGGTATTTCGGAGAGAACGGGGGATATTGAGTCGCAGGCGAGGAGCATTATCCGCGCCCTTGCTCTGAAGGCCCGCTATGAGAGCGACCGTCACCGCGGACGGAGGTGAGTCATGTTCGATATTGAGGAGGAGCTGAAGAAGCTTCCGAGAAGCCCCGGCGTGTACATTATGCACGATAAGAGGGACGAGATCATCTATGTCGGCAAGGCAATCAGCCTGAAGAACCGCGTGCGACAGTATTTTCAGTCCTCGCGCGGAAAGAGCGCGAAGATCATGCAGATGGTCAGCAGGATTGCCCGCTTTGAGTATATTGTCACAGACTCCGAGCTGGAGGCGCTGGTGCTGGAGAACAATCTCATCAAGGAGAACCGGCCGCGCTATAACACCATGCTTCGGGATGACAAGACCTATCCCTATATTAAGGTCACTGTGCGCGAGAGCTATCCGCGCATCTTTCTGACCCGTCAGATGAAAAAGGACAGGGCGAAGTACTTCGGCCCCTTCTCCAGTGCCGGGGCGGTGCGCGACACGCTGGATCTCATGTACAAGGTCTTTCAGATACGAAACTGCAACCGTGTGCTGCCGCGGGACATCGGAAAGGAGCGTCCCTGTCTGAATTATCATATTCACCAGTGCGGGGCGCCCTGCATGGGCTATATTTCGGAGCAGGAGTATCGGAAAAATGTGGACGCTGCGCTGGAGTTTCTGAACGGGCGCTTTGAGCCGGTGCAGGAGCGCATACAGGAGGAAATGTTCAGGGCCTCCGGGCGCATGGAGTTTGAGCGCGCGGCAGAGCTGAGAGACCTCCTGCGCAGCGTGGAGCACATCGCACAGAAACAGAAGATCACCTCGGAGGGACTGGAGGACAGAGATATCATTGCACTTGGAAGAGATGAGCGGGAGGCTGTGGTGCAGGTCTTTTTTGTCCGGGAGGGGCGCATGGTCGGGCGGGAGCACCACTACCTGCACATCGCAATGGAGGATGAGAGCGCCGCGCTGATCGAGAGCTTTGTGAAGCAGTTTTACGCGGGTACGCCGCTCATTCCGCGGGAGATATGGCTGCAGGAGGAGCTCCCGGACGGCGCGCTCATCACAGACTGGCTGTCCGGGAAGCGCGGGAGCCGTGTGCGCCTTGTAGTGCCGAAGAAGGGACAGAAGGAGCGCATGATGGAGCTCGCGGAGCGGAACGCAGAGATGGTGCTTGCGAAGGACAGAGAGCGCCTCAAAATGGAGGAGGCGCGAAGCGTAGGTGCTGTGCGGGAGCTTGAGGAGCTCACAGGGCTCAGAGGGATACACCGCATGGAGGCCTACGATATCTCAAATATCAGTGGTACGGAGAGTGTCGGCTCCATGGTGGTGTATGAGGATGGAAGACCGAAGCGGAGCGATTACCGAAAGTTCCGTATCCGCACGGTGACGGGGCCGGACGACTATGCGTCCATGCGGGAGGTGCTGACGCGGCGGCTGACACACTCTCTCACGCAGGAGGATGATCACTTTTTAAAGCTGCCGGATCTCATCCTGATGGATGGCGGCAGAGGACAGGTGCATATCGCTCTGGAAGTACTCGCCTCACTGGAGCTTTCCATTCCGGTCTGCGGCATGGTGAAGGATGACCGGCATCGCACGCGGGCGCTCTGGTACAGGGAACAGGAGCTGCCGATCAGCACGCACTCCGAGGGCTTTAAGCTTGTCACAAGAATCCAGGACGAGGCGCATCGCTTTGCGATTGAGTATCACAGAAGCCTACGCGCAAAGACGCAGCTGCGCTCCGTCCTCGATGAGATTCCGGGCATCGGTGCAGTGCGGCGGAAGGCGCTCATCCGTGCGCTGGGCGGACTGCAGGGCATACGGGATGCGAGCGAGGAGACGCTTGCGGGCGTTCCCGGTATGAATGCGCGTGCGGCGCACTCGGTCTATGCGTTTTTTCACGGACAGGAGACGAATGCGGAACAGGCAGCCGGGCGTGCGGAGAAGGGATGATGAACGGACACAGAAGAGGTCGGAGCAGCGGTGCGCTGCTCTGTACACATGGAAATAGCGCCTGCAGAGGCAAAAGGGGGCTCTGATGCTACAGGGAATCACAGTCACGAAGCTGATTAAGAACAATCATTTTATGAATTTGACACCGGAGATCGATACGGACAGCATCATCATATCCACCCCGGACGTGAATCGTCCGGCACTTCCGCTCACGGGTTTTTTTGCGCACTTTGACAACGAGCGACTTCAGGTGATCGGGAATGTGGAGGCGGAATATATCGGTCTCATGGACACGGAGGCGAAGGAGAAGATATTCGATCAGATCTGCCGCTTCCGGGTTCCCGGCTTTATCTTTGCGCGGAATCTTCAGCCGGATCCGATTTTGCTGAAAAAATGCAGGGAGTACGGGATACCCTGCATGGTTACGCCGCAGACCACGGCAGATCTCACCTCAGAGCTGATACGCTGGCTGAAGACGAGACTCGCGCCGACCATCTCAATTCACGGGGTTCTGGTGGATGTCTACGGAGAAGGCGTGCTGATTCTCGGAGATTCCGGTGTGGGCAAGAGTGAGGCGGCTCTGGAGCTCATAAAGCGCGGGCACAGACTGGTCGCGGACGATGTCGTCGAGCTGCGGCGCATCTCCGAGGTCTCGCTGATCGGGCGCGCGCCGAGTATTACAAAGCACTTTATCGAGCTGCGCGGGATAGGCATCATCGATGTAAAGGCCCTCTTTGGCGCTGAGTGCGTGAAGGATGTTCAGACCGTCGATCTCGTGATCAAGCTGGAGGAGTGGGATAAGAACCGGGATTATGACCGCCTCGGCATGGACGATCAGTACACGGAGTTTCTGGGTGTACAGGTGGTATGCAACACGCTTCCCATACGTCCGGGGAGAAATCTTGCCATCATCTGTGAGACTGCGGCAGTGAATCGGCGTCAGAAGAAGATGGGCTATAACGCGGCGAAGGAGCTCTACCGGCGTGTGACTGACAATATGATAAAGAGCGCGGAGCGGCACGAGCGTGAGCGTCATAAGGAGGAGCTGATCGCAGAGCGAAGACGCATCGGCGAGGAGTTGAATCATCAGGTGAAGGAGAAGATACTCGGACATCTCGAGACTATTGATACGACAGATCTGCCAGAGCATTACGGAGAGTTTGAGCGGAATCTGAGTCGAATTGAGACCGACAGCGCAGATATGGATCAGATGAGCTGACGCGCAGCATCAGAAAATAAGAGAACGATGAGGTAGAATATGCGTATCATCAGAAAAAATGAGCCGATGCGTCTGCATACGAGCTTTCATATCGGCGGGCCCGCGGATACCTATGCAGAACCGGAAAATATTGACGAGCTGCGTGAGCTGATTTCTATCTGCGAGGGCAGCGGCACGGCGTATGCGGTGATCGGTCACGGCTCCAATCTCCTGGTGGGAGACGGAGGATTCCGCGGGACCATCATCTGTCTCGGCAGAGCCTTTTCAGAGATTACCGTGTCAGGGGAGTGCATCCGTGCTCAGGCGGGAGCCCTGCTCGGCGCAGTCGCAAATGCCGCGCTGGAGCACGGACTGAGCGGGCTGGAATTTGCCTCGGGCATTCCTGGCTCTGTCGGCGGAACGACAGTGATGAATGCGGGGGCATACGGCGGAGAGATGCGGGATGTTCTGGAGGAAGTGACATTGCTTGAGATGGATGGCTCGCTGTGCCGGGTTCCGGCACAGGAGCTGGAGCTCGGCTACCGGACGAGCAATATACCGGCGCTGGGACGCATTGTGCTGGAGGCGGGTTATCGTCTGAAGTCGGGAAAGCCGGAGGATATTGCGGCCAGAATGCAGGAATTCAACAGTCGACGCAAGGAGAAGCAGCCACTGGAATATCCGAGCGCGGGCTCTACTTTTAAGCGGCCGGAGGGATACTTTGCGGGACAGCTGATCGATGAGGCTGGGTGCAGAGGGCTGCGCATCGGCGGAGCGCAGATTTCTGAGAAGCACGCAGGTTTTTTGATTAATACAGGCGATGCAACAGCTGCGGATGTGCTGGCTCTGATCTGCGAAGTAAAGCGCCGGGTGCTGGAGCACTCCGGTGTGGAGCTGCATCCGGAGGTCAGAATGCTGGGGGAATTTCTCTGAAATTTCAATGCAAAAACACAGATTTGCTGTGCAAAAAGACAGGAGGAAGAGAGAATGTCTTTTTCTTCCCAGGTGAAGGATGAACTGTCCCGGGTTATGCCGGAGTCGCACAAACAACGTATCGCCGAGCTTTCTGCGCTGATATTTCTGGCGGGACGGCGAGGTGTTTCCAATGGATTGCCCTGCCTCACTCTCTCGGGAGAGCACGCGGGAACAGCTAGAAAATACTTTACATTATTAAAAAAAACATATAGAATCAAGGATGATTTGGCGGTAAGCAAGAGAGCAGCCGGCGGTGGAGGGCATTCCTACAGTGTGACGCTGTGCGGGGAGACAGAGATTGCCGGTGTGTTGCGTTACTGTTTGCTTGCAGACGGGCCGGAGGGTCAGGGCTTTGTTCTGACAGAGCGGGCGTGGATGCAGGAGTCCGGGCTGCGCAGAGCATTTCTGCGGGGAGCCTTTCTTGCAGCCGGTTCTATCTCAGATCCGGAGAAGTTTTATCATCTGGAGTTCGTGTGTCAGGGACAGAGACAGGCAGAGTTTTTAAGAGAGCTGTTTATTTCCTTTGATACAGCGGCCGGAATTGTGCCAAGAAAGCATTCCTGGATTGTGTACTTTAAGGGCAGCGACCAGATTGTGGAGCTTCTTGGAATCATGGAGGCCCCGGCTGCGCTCATGGAGCTTGAGAATATCCGGATCATGAAGGAAATGCGAAACAGTGTGAACCGCAGGGTGAACTGTGAGACCGCAAATATCTCAAAAACCGTCAGCGCCGCAGTTAAGCAGCTCAGTGATATTGAGTATATTCGGGATACAGAGGGGCTTGAGCTTCTGCCGAAGAATCTTGCTGAGGTGGCGGAGGTTCGGCTGCGCTATCCGGAGGTTCCGCTGAAGGAGCTCGGACAGTATTTGAATCCCGCCGTCGGAAAGAGCGGCGTGAATCACAGACTCAGGAAACTATCGGAGTATGCGGAGCAGCTCCGGGGAAAAGCAGATGCGGGCGTCGAAGCAGAGGATACAGACGCATTGTCTCAGGGAGGAAAGCATGATCAAGAAATCTATGGTAGTAAAAGTCAATGACAAAACAGATGCGATGCCGATTGCGATGCTGGTGCAGGTTGCCAGTCAGTATGAGAGCAGCATCTATGTTGACGATGATTCCAAGCGGGTCAATGCAAAGAGCATTATGGGAATGATGACTCTGGGGCTGAGCAGCGGACTCAAAATTGTAGTTACTGCAGATGGCCGTGACGAGGAACAGGCGATCGAGGGTATTGAAAAATATCTCTGCCAGTGACGCAGAGCACGAACTGATGCTATAATGGGAACCGGGTGGGCGAAGGCCTGCCCGGTTCTTTCGTGACAGACGGGGGCTGTCACGAACTGCTCCGCAGGGATGCGCAGCTCGTGGAAGGGCAATGGCCCTTCGGGCCCGCTCACAGAGAGAAGGTCTTATCAGATATTTCAAAAGCGAAGGAGGAAGCAGTGGCATTTACACACCTTCATGTACATACAGAATATTCTCTGCTGGATGGCTCCAGCAAGATCAGGGAGATTGTCGCCCGGGCAAAGGAGCTCGGAATGGATTCGCTCGCAATTACGGATCACGGGGCAATGTACGGCGTAATAGATTTCTATAAGGCGGCAAAGGAAGCGGGAATCCGCCCGATTCTGGGCTGCGAGGTCTATGTGACGCCGGGCTCCCGCTTTGACAGGGAAACTGTCAGGGGAGAGGATCGCTACTATCATCTGATTCTGCTTGCGGAAAATGATACCGGCTATGCGAATCTCACAAAGATTGTGTCCCGGGGCTTTGTGGATGGCTTTTATTACAAGCCGCGGGTGGACTATGCGACGCTGGAGGAGTACCACGAGGGCATCATTGCCTGCAGTGCCTGCCTCGCGGGAGAGGTTGCGCGGAATCTCGCGCGGAATCAGTATGAAGAGGCGAAGCAGGCAGCGCTGCGCTATCAGGAGATCTTTGGCAGGGGGAATTTCTTTCTGGAGCTTCAGGATCACGGTATTATGCAGCAGAAGCTTGTAAATCAGCAGCTTCTGCAGCTCTCAGGAGATACCGGCATAGAGCTCATTGCAAGCAATGATTCCCACTATACCTATGCAGAGGATGCGGAGCCGCATGATCTGCTGCTCTGCCTTCAGACCGGGAAAAAGGTGACAGACACTGACCGCATGCGCTACGAGGGCGGGCAGTATTATCTGAAATCTGAGGAGGAGATGCGCGCGCTCTTTCCCTATGCGCCGGAGGCACTGGATAATACGCAGAAAATCGCAGAGCGCTGCGAGGTAAATATACGTTTTCATGAGTTGAAGCTTCCGGCCTATGAGGTTCCGGAGGGATATCAGGACGCCTGGGACTACCTGAAGGCTCTCTGCGAGAAAGGATTTAAAGAGCGCTACCCGGAGGCGGAGCCCTCCGTCCGTGAGCGAATGCAGGAGGAGCTTCAGGTTATTCACCGCATGGGATATGTGGATTACTTCCTGATCGTCTGGGATTATATCAATTATGCGAAATCCCATGGCATCGCCGTGGGACCGGGCAGAGGCTCCGCGGCGGGTTCCGTGGTTTCCTACTGTCTCGGAATTACGGATATCGAGCCCATCCGCTATCAGCTGATCTTTGAGCGCTTTCTGAATCCGGAGCGCGTCTCCATGCCGGATATTGACGTGGATTTTGCATATGAGCGGAGACAGGAGGTCATAGACTACGTCGGACGAAAGTACGGCGCGGATCGCGTGGTACAGATCATCACTTTTGGTACTTTGGCAGCGAAGGGAGTCGTGCGCGATGTGGGACGCGTTCTGGATCTGCCCTATGCGCGCTGTGACGCGATTGCAAAGATGATTCCCATGGAGCTTGGCATGACGCTTGATAAGGCGCTGAAGGTTTCCAGAGAGCTCAGAGCTGCTTATGACACAGATCCGGAGGTGAAACGGCTCATAGATCTCTCGCGCAGACTGGAGGGGCTGCCGCGTCATGCCTCGATGCACGCGGCCGGCGTTGTAATCTCAAAGGAGAGCGCAAACGAGTATGTACCGCTCTCCAGAGCCGCGGACGGCTCCCTGACGACACAGTTCACGATGACGACACTTGAGGAGCTGGGTCTGCTCAAGATGGACTTTCTGGGGCTCAGAACACTCACTGTCATTCAGAACGCTGCAAAGGCCGCAGAGAAGAAGGACGGGCATCCCATAGATATGCTGAAGATTGATTTCAATGACCCCAGAGTCATGGAGATGATAGGAACGGGAAGCACGGAGGGCGTGTTCCAGCTGGAAAGTTCCGGCATGAAGAGCTTCATGAAGGAACTGAAGCCTGCGACGCTGGAGGATATTATCGCAGGTATCTCGCTGTATCGCCCGGGCCCCATGGATTTTATTCCCCGCTATCTGAAGGGGAAGAATGACCAGTCGGCGATACGCTATGAGTGCCCGCAGCTCGAGCCGATACTGAAACCGACCTATGGCTGCATTGTCTATCAGGAGCAGGTGATGCAGATTGTCCGGGATTTGGCGGGCTATACCTGGGGGCGGAGCGATCTGGTGCGTCGCGCCATGTCGAAGAAAAAAGAAGCAGTCATGCAGAAGGAGAGACAGAATTTTGTCTACGGCAATCCGGAGGAGCAGGTGAAGGGCTGTGTCGCAAATGGGATTCCGGAGGAAACTGCGAATCATATCTTTGATGAAATGATTGACTTTGCGAAGTACGCCTTCAATAAGTCACATGCGGCCTGCTATGCCTATGTCTCCTTCCAGACTGCCTGGCTTAAGTACTATTATCCGAAAGAGTTTATGGCGGCGCTTATGACGAGCGTGCTGGACAATTCCGGAAAGGTCGCGGAGTACATACTGAGTTGCCGCCAGATGGGCATAGCAATTCTTCCGCCGGATGTCAATGAGGGAGAAAGCGGGTTTTCCGTCTCCGGAGAAGGAATACGTTTTGGTCTGTCGGCCATCCGGAGCGTCGGAGCTGCTGTGTCGGATGAGATCATCAGAGAGCGGGAGTCCGGCGGAATTTTCCGCTCACTGGAGGATTTTGTGGACCGGCTGAGCAATAAGGAAGTAAACCGAAGAACACTGGAGAGCTTTGTGAAGTCCGGTGCACTGGACAGTATGCCCGGGAACAGAAAACAGAAGCTTCTCATCGTGCCGGAGCTTCTGGAGCGGAAGAGCAAAAAAAAGGACAGCGTGACGGGGCAGCTGACACTCTTCGATTTTGCGAGTGAGGAGGACAAGGACAGTTTTCGAATTTCCTTTCCAGAGACAGAAGAATTTGATAAGGAGGAGCTGCTGCGCTTTGAAAAGGAGACACTCGGTATTTATCTGAGCGGACATCCGCTGGAGTCTTGTCTGGAGCTCTGGGAGAGTACCGTGACGGCAAAGACCACAGATTTTACTGTGGATCAGGAGAATGGCTGTGCCAGAGTGCGGGACGGTGCGCGTGTCACGATCGGCGGACTGATCGCAGACAAGAGCCTGAAGACCACAAAAAACAATCAGACCATGGCATTTGTGACGGTTGAGGATATGGTGGGTTCTGTGGAGGTACTGCTCTTCCCGCGGGATTACGAGAAATACAAGTCACTTCTGATTCCGGAGGGGAAAGTATTTCTGCAGGGACGTGTCACGATCGGGGACGAGGATATCGCCGGAAAGCTGATCTGTGAGAGAATGTATCCCTTTGAGCGGCAGGAGACCACACTATGGATCCAGTATGAGAACCGCAGCGCCTACGATGAGGATATCACCCGGCTGATGATGGATCTCGGAAACAGTGAGGGGGATGCGGAGGTGAAGATTTATCTTCGCGCAGAGAAGCAGATGCGTACCCTCGGAGCAAACTGGAGGGTCAGTGCGGACAAAGCACTGCTTCAACAGCTGGGAGCCCGACTGGGGACAGAGAATGTGAAAACTGTAACAAGGGCATTGAAATAGACTGGGAAAAGACATACAATGGTAGAGGCTTCAGCAGAAAAAAACAGAGGACTTCAAGGAGGTTCCCTTATGGCAAAGACAATCAAGACAATAGGTGTGCTCACGAGCGGCGGCGATGCACCCGGTATGAATGCGGCGATACGCGCCGTGACGAGAACAGCGCTGAGCTACGGCCTGAGGGTCAAGGGCATCATGCGCGGCTACACGGGACTCCTTGAGGAGGAATTCCGGGATATGGATGCCACCAGTGTGGCGGATATCATCAACCGCGGGGGTACTATACTCTACACTGCACGCTGCCAGGAGATGACAACCGAGGATGGGCAGAAAAAGGCAGCCGAGATCTGCAGGAAGCAGGGAATTGACGGCGTTGTTGTGATCGGCGGCGACGGTTCCTTCCGGGGAGCCGGAAAGCTTGCAGAATTCGGCATCAATACGATAGGCGTGCCTGGAACCATAGACCTTGATATTGCCTGCACGGATTACACGATAGGCTTTGATACGGCAGTGAATACAGCAATTGATGCGATCGATAAGGTGCGCGATACTTCCACCTCGCATGAGCGCTGCTCCATCATTGAGGTCATGGGGCGGCACGCGGGTTATATTGCCCTTTGGAGCGGAATTGCAACGGGCTCGGACGCGATACTCGTGCCGGAGCGCTACGATGGAAATGAGCAGGAGGTCATCAATCGCATTATCGAGAGCCGAAAGCGCGGCAAGAAGCATTTCATCATTGTAAATGCGGAGGGTATCGGTCACTCCACTTCCATGGCAAAGCGTATTGAGGCGGCAACCGGAATTGAGACCCGTGCGACGATACTCGGCTACATGCAGCGCGGCGGCTCGCCCTCCTGCAAGGATCGTTTCTATGCATCCATTATGGGGGCGAAGGCTGTGGATCTCCTGATGGAGGGAAAGTCCAACCGGCTTGTGGCATACAAGAACGGGGAGTTCTGCGACTTCGATATTGATGAGGCACTGGGAATGGAGAAGGATATTCCGGATTACCAGATGGCGCTGACTAAGAAGCTGACCCGATGAGAGTATTCTCCGCCGGTCGGAATACAGTGGGATATGTCCATTGTGGTGCATGATGATATGTCCAGACACGCACAGGAGCACTGTGGCCGCGTCTGGACATTTTGTCTCAGGTGCGGAGCCGGAAAAAGAATGCACCGGCGCAGTTTACAGGGCGGGAGATGCTCCGCTCACTCAGATAAGAGGAAGAGAGAGGATGAGAGAAGAGAGGGAACGTAGCAGCAATGGAGAGGAGAGTCTGGTGCTCTGCGGAGCAAATTCCTATCACCGGAAGTATTATCTGAATCCCGAATTTACAAGACTGCCGGAGCAGATACGCCAGGAACTCCAGATACTCTGCGTCACAATTACAGAGGAGGCGGGAGGGATACTCACACTGGAATTTGAGCCGGATGGAAGCCTGCATTTTAAAGTGAGGGCGGAGGAGGGAGATTATCTCTTCGATGATATTGCGAGCGGGATGAAGATTTCCCGGGCACGTTTTGAGCATCAGGAGCTTCTGGAGGAACTGGAGCTCTATTACCGCGTTGTGTTTCTGGGGGAGAGTCCGGAGTGACAGTGAGAATAGGAAATATAGAATTAAAGCATGGGATCATACTTGCTCCGATGGCGGGGGTGTCGGATCTGCCCTTTCGCACCCTTTGCAGAGAGCAGGGCTGTGAGCTTGCTGTGACAGAGATGGTCAGTGCCAAGGCAGTTCACTACAAAAACCGGGGAACCGCAGCGCTGCTTCGCACTGCGGAGAGCGACCGTCCACTTGCGGTGCAGCTCTTTGGCTCGGATCCGGAGATCTGTGCGGAGGTGGCAGAGCAGTTCTCCGAGGGACCGTGGGATATCATTGACTTCAACATGGGCTGTCCGGTGCCGAAGGTGGTGAATAACGGCGAGGGCGCAAGACTTATGACAGAGCCGAAGCTCGCGGCGGAGATCATCGCGGCTATGGTGCGACGCGCAGGCAAGCCTGTGACTGTGAAGATACGGGCGGGTTTTGACCGGGCGAACAGAAATGCACCGGAGCTCGCGAAGCGTCTGGAGCAGGCGGGAGCCGCGGCAATCGCGGTGCACGGACGGACGCGGGAGGAGTATTATATGGGCCGGGCGGACCGGAGCGTGATCCGCGCGGTAAAAGAGGCAGTCTCTATTCCGGTGATTGGAAACGGGGATATTGATTCCGCGGAGGAGGCTGCGAAGATGTTTGAGGAGACCGGCTGCGATGGGATTATGATCGCACGGGGTGCGGAAGGGAATCCGTGGCTTTTCTCAGAGGTACGGAGCTTTCTGGAGTATGGCGTCGTGCCGCCGCGTCCGGGTGAAGCGGAGAAGAAGCATATGATATTGAGGCACATGGAGATGCAGATTGCGCAGGATGGAGAGCACATGGGCATACTCAAGATGCGCAGTCACATTGCCTCCTATCTGCATGGAATACCGGGGGCCGCCAGAATACGAAATGAGGTCAATACGGCAGAAAGCCGGAGTGCGCTCACAGAGATACTGAACAGGGCGTTTCCGGTTGACAGTGTATCTCAATTCTAATATAATTTTGTTCATGTCTGTCCACTTGTCTGTAAATTGTGGGCAGTGTTGTGAGCTGCATGCCATGTGGCAGGCAGAAATTTGCGCGGCCGCAAGGGCGGAGCCGTGGCGTCATCGGAGGGAAGAATCATGGCTGAAGTGAAGAAAAATGTCCTCACCTATGAGGGACTGAAGCGCTACGAGGAGGAATTGCAGGATCTGAAGGTCAACAAGCGAAAGGAAATCGCTGACAAGATCAAGGAGGCCAGAGAGCAGGGAGATCTCTCTGAGAACGCGGAGTACGATGCGGCAAAGGATGAACAGCGCGATATCGAGGCGCGCATTGACGAGCTGGAAAATCTCTTAAAGCACGCCGAGGTCTATGTGGAGGACGAGGCGAGTCTCGATGTGGTGGGCATCGGAAGCATGGTCAAGCTTCTGGATCTGGATCTCGATGAGGAGCTGGACTGCAAGATTGTTGGTTCCACGGAGGCTGATTCTCTGGAGGGAAAGATCTCCAATGAGTCTCCGCTCGGGCAGAAGCTGCTCGGAAAGAAGGTCGGAGAGGTCGTGAGCGTAGAGACACAGGTCGGAGAGCTGCAGTATAAGGTGCTCGGAATTACGAGGAACCAGGACAATGAGTGAAGTAAACGGAAAGAGGACAGAGCAGCAGGCAGCACCGGAGCAGGATATGAATCAGCTGATGCAGGTGCGTCTGGAGAAGCTCCGGGAGCTTCAGGCAGAGGGGCGGGATCCCTTTGAGATCACGACCTATGATGCGACAGAGCATTCCTTGGATATTAAGGAAGCATATGAGAGTTATGAAGGCAAGATGGTCAGCGTGGCCGGGCGCATGATGTCAAAGCGCGTCATGGGCAAGGCCTCCTTCTGCAGTGTCAGAGATCTCAGGGGGGATATTCAGTCCTATGTCGCGCGTGACAGTGTCGGCGAGGACGCCTATAAGGATTTCAAGAAGCTGGATATAGGAGATATCATCGGCGTCCGGGGAACCGTGTTTAAGACAAAGACCGGGGAGATATCCATTCATGCGACAGAGGTAATACTGCTTGCGAAGAGCATGAAGCCGCTGCCGGAGAAGTACCATGGTCTCACAGACACCGATACGCGCTACCGTCAGCGCTACCTGGATCTCGCGATGAATCCGGAGGTGCGAGAGACCTTTGTGAAACGCTCAAAGATCCTTTCCTCCATTCGGCGCTATCTGGACGGACTGGGCTTCATGGAGGTGGAGACGCCGATGCTGGTTCCAAATGCCGGCGGTGCCGCTGCACGTCCCTTTGAGACGCACTACAATGCGTTGAATGAGGATGTGAAGCTTCGCATCTCTCTGGAGCTCTACTTAAAGCGCCTCATTGTCGGCGGGCTGGAGCGCGTCTATGAGATCGGCAGAGTGTTCCGCAACGAGGGCCTCGATACGAGGCATAATCCGGAGTTCACTCTGATGGAGCTCTATCAGGCGTACACAGATTACAATGGGATGATGGATCTCACCGAAAATATGTTCCGTTACGTCGCGCAGGAAGTGAATGGAACGACGATGGTGACCTACCATGATGTAGAGATAGATCTCGGTAAACCCTTCAGGCGTATCACCATGATCGACGCGGTAAAGGAGCACTCCGGGGTGGATTTTGGCACCATCACGACAACTGAGGAAGCAAAGGCCGTCGCGGATCAGCACCATGTACAGTATGAGCCGCATCATAAGCGCGGCGACATCCTGAATCTCTTCTTTGATGAATTCTGTGAGGAGAAGATGATACAGCCGACCTTTGTCATGGATCATCCGATCGAGATCTCTCCGCTGACCAAGAAGAAGCCCGACGATCCGGAGTACGTGCAGCGCTTTGAGCTCTACATCTACGGGCGCGAGATGTGCAACGCCTACTCTGAGCTGAATGATCCGATTGATCAGCGTGAGCGCTTCAAGGCGCAGGATGCACTGGCAGCTGCAGGCGATGAAGAGGCGAATCACACGGATGAGGATTTCCTGAATGCACTGAATATCGGTATGCCGCCGACAGGGGGCATCGGCTACGGCATCGACAGACTGGTGATGCTTTTGACCAATTCTGCGGCAATACGCGATGTGATTCTGTTCCCGACAATGAAGACCCTCAAGTCTGAAAACAATGAAGCACATGCGGACGAAAAGGCCGGCGAAGAGAAGAGTTCGGAGGCTGTTTCTGATCAGTCCGGGTTCTTCACCCCGAACGAAAAGATCGATTTTACCGGTGTGAAGATCGAGCCGCTGTTTGCGGATCAGGTCGATTTCGACACCTTCAGCAAGTCCGATTTCCGGGCGGTGAAGGTAAAGGCGTGCGAAGCTGTTCCGAAGTCCAAGAAGCTCTTAAAGTTCGTTCTGGACGACGGTACGGGCACGGATCGCGTGATTTTAAGCGGTATTCACGCCTATTACGAGCCGGAAGAGCTGGTCGGAAAGACCCTGATTGCCATCACCAATCTCCCGCCGAGAGCGATGATGGGGATCGACTCCTGCGGCATGCTCCTGTCCGCGGTCAACGAGAGAAACGGCGAGGAAGAGCTCCATCTTCTGATGGTGGACAACCACATCCCGGCCGGCGCGAAGCTGTATTGATCCGGGGAAAATCACAGGCGGAAAACCTGCGGATTTTTACAACAAATCCAAGCCGATTTTTTGCAGTGACACCGGATTTACAACATTTGTACAACAAAAAGTCAAATGACGGTACATCGTAACAGATGACAGTATAAAGTAAAGCGTACGTCCCAGTTCCAAAAACATTAAAGGCACTCCTTTTCAGAATCAATCTGAGAGGGGGTGCCTTTTTGCGTGCAGACAGCAGGAAAAGAGGCTGAAAAGCCTTTTATCCCTGTTTGAATAGAAACCAGATGACGCAGATGCTTATTATTCGGGCATCTGCCCACAAATCCACAAGGAGGAAATGTATGGAACAGGAGTATCAGGACATCACAAGGCCAAGAGAAGTCCGGGAAGAGGTGAAGAAGCTGCGTAAAAAGTTTCTTCGCTATCAGGAAGCGGAGGTCGTGTACAGCATCTCGCACCGCAAGCTCATCGAGCTCGCGGATCGGGCTGGAGCGCTTTACAGGATGGAAGGGACGGTGCTGATCAACCGCGATATTTTCGATGCCTATCTCGAGAATTTTCATGAGAAGACCAGGGGAATCGGTAAGCGCGGTTTGAGCAAAGAAGAGAGGCGGCGAAAGGAGGAAAAGGTATGAGCGGGAAACTCTGGATGTTCTCGGATCAGCTGGACGATGAGGATCTGGAATTTGCAAGACACAGCTTCTTCCGCTATGCAGATGGAATCGCGTACTACAGACTGACGGAGAAGACGATTACCCGGCTGGCAAAAGAAGCGGAAGCCATCTATAAGATTGACGGAAAGATGGTTCTTGTTCGGCGTGATCTCTTTGAGTCGTATCTCAGAAAACAGTACAGGAAAACCGGCAGAGGACCGGGATTGGAGGAAAAGGACGAAAGCAGCAGATAAGGAAAAAGCGATGGCTAAAATGGAACGAAGGCTGTCTCCTGGAATGAAACCGGCAGCCTATGCAGCATCAGAGGAAAAACCGATCAGCAGAAAAACCGGGAGAGGCAGAACAGGAAACGGAAAAACGCAAGAGAAGAAAACCGGGAAAGAAGCCGTGAGGGAAACGCTGGCAGCGAGAAAAAAGATTTACGTCAGGTACAAGGAAGGAGCGGCACTATACAGCATGGGGCTGTCCAAGTTTCAACAGATGGCGCATGCTGCCGGAGCGGTTTATAAGGCAGACAAAGCCTGCTTTGTAAATCTGGAAATATTTGATGCATACTTTCAGACCTTCCGGCTTGATGAAGGAGACAGATGATGGACAAGGAGAAAACGATGAACGCACAGGATAAAAGTGCAGCGACGCAGATTTCCATTCGTCAGATTCATCCCTTCCGGAATCATCCCTTCAAAGTGCTCGATGATGACCGGATGAAAGACCTTGTTCAGAGCATCAAGGACAATGGAATCCTGAACCCGGTGCTTGTCCGACCGGATGAACAGGGCGGATTTGAAATGATTTCCGGTCATCGGAGAATGCACGCGGCAAAGCTGGCGGGTCTGACCACCGTTCCGGCGATCATCAAGGAGATGACGGATGATGAAGCCGTCATCGCGATGGTTGACTCCAATATGCAGCGGGAGGAGATCCTTCCGAGTGAGCGGGCATTTTCCCTGAAGATGAAGATGGATGTGATGCGTCATCAGGGATATCGATCAGATCTACACAAGAATGAGACCTTGAATCATAGCAGGTCTTTGGCCACTGAGCGGCCGATGTCAGATGAAGATGAACGTATCAATAGTAGGATTGATAAAAATGGACAGAGAGTCACTTCCGCCACTGAGCGGCCGAAGATAGAAAGTGCCAGAATAGCTGGAGAAGAATTCGGTCTTGGGAAAACGCAAGTCAAAAATTATATCCGTCTCACAGAGCTTACGCCCGATCTTCTGAATCTGGTCGATCAGAAAAAGCTATCTATCGTACTGGCTGTGGAGATTTCCTATTTTGACAAGGACCTGCAAAGAAGCCTTTTTTCCTATATTCAGAAAAATGGAATGATCAAGAAAACCCAGCTTGATGCTTTGAAAAAGTTCAATTACGAGAATCTGACAGAATACAGCGTGACGCAGGTGCTGAATGATGCCGTTTCAACAAAGGAAGACGATGGCAAGGTCATGCTGTCCAGGCGGGAGCTGGACAAATATTTCTCTAAGACAGTGGAAACGGACAAGCGGAAAGAAGTCATCCTTGATCTTCTGGATCGATGGAAGCGGGGACAGAAGAGACCCTGAATAGGTGGATGCTTGTTTGACGTAACACAGGAACCGTGTCAGGAATTCTGACACGGTTCTTGTGGATTTCATAAAAGAGTTCCCTCATAATTTATGTAGAAGCAAAGTCCGGATAACAGTTGTCGCCGGCATAGTCCCCGACGTGCAGATCGAAACGGGCATGAGAAATCATTCCCGATGCTCCGGTATATGCAATGTATTCGGGAAACCGGACGACGGACAGGAGGTTGAAAATGAAGGTGCTCTGCGTTTTGGGGTTTGTGCTGCTACTGATGCTGAAAATCGTCCTGCTTCCAGTTCGGGCGCTGCTTGGCCTTCTCGGTCTGTCTCTGGAGTTTGTAGGAGCTATCGTGTGCAATATTGCAGGCCTGTTTGGCACGATTTTCCTGTTCATTGTCGTCATAAGTCGACTCTGCGGGGATGTGACCAATGCAGTATTTCTGGAGGGATTTATTTTTGCAGTCCTTGTTGCGGTTATTCCGAGGGCACTTTATTACGTTGGGCGCCGTCTGATTTTGGGATTACAGGCATTATTAAGCCGGATCTGAGCAAGATTCTGATGGATAAAGGCGGGAGGTGAGAAATGTTCAAGAATGTTGAGAAAATGTCTATCTGCTGTCTATTGAGGCGGTTCTAAACCGGTGATAGTATTAGGATAGATAAATGGAAACGGCGAATGCCGGCGGCCATTTATTTTTCTTTTGCAAAAGAATAGGGAACGATAGACGTGAGCGTCAACCTGCGGAGTGATCTGCGGGCTGGCGCTTTTTTCATGCCCGGATTTCTGGAAAGGAGGCAGATTCATGCGTTCTATTGGAGAAAGGCTGAAGGAATGGAGGCTGGCGGCGGGCATGAAGCAGGATATCGCCGCCATGCGGATGAACATGTCAAGAACTACGCTGAGCGCGATTGAAGCGGGAAAGCGGGAAGTGCTTGCAAAGGAAATTCCAGGATTTGTTAGCCTCTATGGAAAATCCCCGGAGGAGCTCCTGGAAGGAATCAATGGAAAGGAGAACAGCGGAATAATGACAGAGGATATGGAACAGTTTGCGAACCGTGTGACAGATGAACTGATTGATCGTCTGGATGAGCGGGGTATCAACAACATTTCCATGGCTGTACACGATGTGAGTCATCAGGAAGAAGAGCATACGGAAGTATCGATTCACGAGAGAGCTTCCGGTATTCAGGTGAATGTAAACCTGTCGGACATGCAGGAAGAAGTCAGGAACGGAGGGGATTTTAACGATATCGTTTCCCGCGCAGCGGATCAAATTGCCGACAGAATCGGCATGGCGCAGAAGATTGATCTCTCTGCCCTTGATGATTACGAACAGATTAAGGACAGACTCATCATGGAGATCGTTCCGACAGGCGGAAACAAGGATACCCTGGAGAAGGCTCCCCATACGGAGATGGAGGATCTCTCTGTAGTCTATCGTATCTTCCTCGGAGAGAACGAGCTGGGCAGAAATACCGTACTGTTGACCGATAAGATGCTTGAACATTATGGTGTCTCCCCGGAACAGTTAAGAGCGGATGCCGGTGAGAGTGCGCCTAAGCTTTTTCAGCCTGTAATTAAACCGATCTCCGAAGTGCTGGGGATGCCAATGGAATCGGGAGCAGAGGACACATTGTATGTGGCCACTGTGCAGGGGATGAATTATGGCGCCGGCGTCTTGGCGTATCCCGGATTTCTGGACGATGCAGCAGAAAAGCTTGGAGGCGATTTCTTTATTCTTCCCTCCAGTATTCATGAAGTCCTGCTGATGAGGGATGATGGCGGAATCAAGGCACAGGAACTGCAGGATATCATTTCCAGCGTCAACAAGAGTGAAGTGATGCCGGAGGAACGTCTTTCCGATCATGCTTACCGGTATGACACCAAAGCGCATGCGATTGAACTTGCCGAGCGCTTCGAGGCGCGGAAGAGAGAAAATCCGGAGCATACTGCCGAAGATGGAAGAGAATCCGTGCTGACAAAGCTGCAGGACAAAAAATCTGAAGCTGCAGTAAAGCAGCCAGCAAGAGATACGGCAGTCAAAGTCAGCCGTATGAGGGGAGGAGAGGCGATATGAATGAGGCGATTGCAATTGAAACCCTGCAGAAAACTCCGCCGAAGAAATATCCGCAGCCGGAACCTTATCCGGTCAACTGCGGTCATCCCTGCTGTTACGGACATGGACATCCCTTCTGCTTTCCCTGTATGAAGAAGATTCTGGAGGAACATCGAAAAAACAGGAAGGAGCAGTAAAGCTTTGCCGTACGACTACTTTTATGAGGAGCAGTCGGAACAGTTCTCATTTTATCGGATCCCGAAGGCACTTATGACGGAGAAAACATTTGACGGACTCTCCGGGGACGCCAAGATCCTCTATGGACTCTGCCTGGATCGCGTATCTTTGTCGAGAAAGAACCGATGGGTGGACGCGACAGGCAGAATTTATATCTATTACACGCTGAACAGCATCATGGGGGATGTCGGATGCGCGGTGCAAAAGGCGGTAAAACTTCTCGGAGAACTGGAAAAATACGGACTTATTGAACGCGTCAGACAGGGACAGGGCCGCCCGTCCCGGATCTATGTGAAGAACTTTCTTCCGCCGCTTCGAAAATCAAAGCACAAGGACTTTGATAATCATAGTTCCGAAACTTCCAAAACCAAAGTTCAGGGACTTCGAATATCAAAGGCAAATAATACTGAGAAGAACTATACAGATATGAATGAGACGAATCGAATCTTATCAGGGATGGGATGCGATGACGATGCGAGAGAGCAGTATCGGGAGTACTTTCGGGAAAAGCTGGCTATTGAAGATCTGAAAGAGCGCTATCCCTATGACCGGGAGACATTGGACGGGATCGAGGAGCTGATCCTCGACGTGGTCTGCAGCGGGAAAAAGACCATCCGAGTGCAGGGAGAAAATTTCCCGGCAGGCGTTGTGAAGAGTCGTTTTATGAAGCTTCGTTTTGACCATATCGAATATGTCATGGAGCAGCTGCAAAAGACAACGACAGACATCCGAAATATCCGCCAGTATATCATTGCCGCTCTCTATAATGCGCCCTGCACCATTGACAGCTATTACAGACAGGCGGTCAGGCACGATTTCGCCTACCCAGAGGATAAAAAGGAGGCAATACAAGATGAAGGACATACACTTTGAAACCAATTTGGATCCACTGAAGGATGGCATGGTTTCTACCAGAGAAGATCTGGACAGACTGAGCCGCCATGCCGTTATTATTGGAACGAATGGCCGGTATCGTAAGGTTTCCATGAAGGAAGCCGGGAGCATTATGGAATCCATGCAGGGTTGCTCGGCGACAATGCTGGTTGGCGAGGAGAATTTTGCTGTCGTCTACAATGTGGAAAAGACATTCCGGATGGACGGAAATATCTTTCTTGTGGGCAGCTTTTTGGTTATGAAAATGGAAGGGCAGCGCATGTTCCCGCTTTCTGACCGGGATCTTGGACGGCTGTTCTTGATCCTGGCTGGAAAAATGGAGGAATTCCGGAACGGGGATGAAGTGTTCGATGCACTGCGGATCGAGTAGGAGGCGAAAAAGTGAGCAGAACCATACCTAGAGCTTATGTCACAGCAGCGTGGAATGATAATCCGGTGGTTGCGAAGGATGATGCGGTGAAATACTGCACCGCGCTGGTCAAGGAAGGATATCTTCCCCTGTGTCCGATTCTGGTTTTTGACGGGATTTTTCCGGCGGATGTGGAGGATGCACACAAGAGAAAGCGCGAGATGTCGGAGGATATGCTTCGGCGCTCGCGTTTTCTTGTGATCTGCGGGGATGCGCGGAATGAGGAAGTAAGAGACGACATCGCCATCGCAAGAAAGGCAAAGGTCATCGTCACAACGCTAAATGGCGTGATCGGCTATGTGTAAGCGGCTGCCGCTGATTCCTGAAAGTGGCACCAGTGGGTCATCGGATATGGAGACTTTGAAGAGAAGCAAAGGAAGCTGCCGGGAAGGAGGTGATCGCATTGATGAATGAAGAGGTTGCAAGAGAAACAGTTGAAATTGCGGCAAGACCGTTGAAACAGGCAGGTCAGTATTTTATCCGGAGGGCCGTGCAGATGGACGAGAAGGCCCTGCTGAAACTGATTGAACTTATGAAAACAGCGCCGGGGAAAGTAGTGGAGACGCTGAATGGACCGGGCAAAGAGATGTCCGTCAAGGAGCTCCTGAAAAAAGACGAGGGAGCAAAAAACATCGACATCGCGGAGCTTGGCATCGGCGATTTCAAGCCAATCGCAAGGCGCTACGGCATGGACTTTGCCGTTGTAAAGAGCAAATATCTGGACCCGCCGAAATACACGGTTTTCTTCAAGGCAAGAGATGCTGACACGATTGAAAAAGTTATGAATGAGTATTCCGCGAAGTGCATGAAGCGGAAGAATGAGATCGGCAGAGAAAAGCCGAGCCTTCTTGCGGCTCTGAAGAAGTTGAAATCAATGGTCCTGTCAGCTCCGAGAAAAGAGGTCGAGAAGAGGAAGGAGGAAGTGCGATGAATTTTTCTGAAGCACCTCTGCCAGGTGAACATCCGGCATTACAGGAAGGGAGGATTTTGATTGAATGGCAGCAAGTGGAAGAAAACGCTGATTCTCTGCCTTCCTTACATTATCGTTGGCCTGCTCTGCACAAACCTTGGCGAGGCATGGAGACTGGCAGAGGGTATCAATGCATCGGAGAAACTACAGGATGTTTTTCAGAGCGGAACACTGCATACGGCATTTCAAAATCTGCTTCCCAGCCTCTATCCGTCAGATCTGATCGTTGGTATTGTCTGTGGAGCGGCACTGCGGCTGGCAGTTTTTATGAAAGGCAAGAATGCGAAGAAGTTCCGGCAGAACGAAGAATATGGCAGTGCCCGCTGGGGAACTCATGCCGACATCGAGCCATTCGAGGATCCGGATTTTGAAAACAACGTGATTCTGTCTCAGTCAGAGCGGCTCACGATGAGCAGCCGCCCTCCGGTCCCGAAGTACTCGAGAAACAAGAATATTCTTGTCGTCGGTGGCTCGGGATCAGGTAAAACAAGGTTCGTCCTGAAACCGAACCTTCTTCAGTGCTGCTCAAAAAAATATCCTGTCTCTTTTGTGGTGACGGATCCGAAAGGATTAACCTCATAGGGACAGAGAAAATAATAAGACTTGGAAAGGAGGTAATTCTCATGTCAAATACGAAAAGAACAGGACAAACAGCCCTTTATGAGCGTTTAAGTCGTGATGATGAAATGCAAGGAGAAAGTAATTCCATCACCAATCAAAAGCAGCTACTTGAAAGCTATGCCAAAAAAAACGGCTTTATAAATATTTATCACTATACTGATGATGGAGTAAGCGGAACAACCTTTGATAGAGAGGGATTTCAAAAGATGATAAAAGCAGTAGAAGAAAACAAAGTATCTACTGTGATAGTAAAAGATATGAGTAGGTTTGGTAGAGATTATCTCAAAGTAGGTTTTTATACCGAAATACTTTTCAAAGAAAAGGGTGTAAGATTTATTGCCATCAATAACGGAATAGATAGCGAAAAACAAGCAGAAAGCGACTTTACCCCATTTCTAAATATTATGAATGAATGGTATGCAAGAGATACCTCAAGAAAAATACAGTCTATCTTCAGAGCAAGAATGGAAGAAGGTAAAAGAGTATCTCCAAGCGTTCCATACGGCTATTATAGAAACCCTAAGAACAAACAGCAGTTACTTGTCGATAAAGAGAGTGCAAAGGTCGTAAAACGCATTTACCATCTTGTTATAGAGGGATATGGAGTAACACAGATAGCAGATATACTAACCAAAGATAAAGTCCTTATTCCATCAGCCTATGCAGAAATACATTATCCTGAAAATAACCATAGTTCTAAGAAAAGAGGAATAGAAGACCCGTATTTTTGGACACCGACCACAATAGGCTATATCTTAGAAAAAAGAGAATATATGGGTCATACTGTTCTTGGTAAAACAATATGCGTTGATTACAAAACTAAGAAACGCAGAAAGGCGAAAGAAGATGAACTCATTATCTTCAAAAATACCCATGAAGCCATCATTGATGAAGAAACATGGAATAACGCCCAAAGGCTAAGAAAAACAGTAAGAAGAAGTCCGAAGTACGGGACAACCTCACACCCATTTACAGGGCTTTTAATCTGTTCAGATTGTGGAGGTAAATTAAGCTACAGAGAGCCGGCAGAACATAAAGAAAAGAAATACGATAGTGATTACTCTTTTGTATGTCAACATTACAGACACAGAAAAGGCACTTGCAGTATGCACTACATCAAAGTAAAAACAGTGAATGAAATTCTCTTAAAATCAATCAAAGAAATAACCGATTTCGCAAAAGAAGAAAAGCAAGAATTTCTAAAAGTGATGAATAAGTTATCTGATGAAAAAAGAGAAGAAAAGTATCAAGGAGATAAAGAAAAATTAGAAAAGTTGTCATCAAGAAATGCAGAACTAACCACCCTTATTACAAAACTATATGAAGACCACGCACTTGGAAAAATTCCCGTAAAACATTTTGACAGATTATTTAATACCTATGATACAGAGCAACAAGACTTAGAAAAGCAAATACAGTATTTTGAAGAGGAAATAGAAAGCTATCATCAGAGAAAAGTTGACACCGATAAATTCCTAAAAATGATAGAGAAATATACCGATATTGAAGAACTGACAGTACCAATGATAAATGAGTATATAGAAAAAGTTGTAGTTCATGAAGCGACAGGGGGAAGAAAAGGGAAAGATAGAAAACAGCAAGTTGATGTGTATTTTAACTTTATAGGCAACTGTCAAGTACCACAAAAAGCCAATATAGAAAAAATGGCTTTAAAATGGTATAATATAGTTGGATAAATTTGAATTTATGATGGAGATAGAATGTAATGATAAGGGAGTTAAAAGATGATGGAAAATCATATATAAAAATATTTTTAATTGGAATATTGGTGGGATGTATTACTCGATTGTTAGATTACTGTTCATTAGATACTTTATGGAGTTGGTCTTCTATTCAAACGCTATTAGGATTTTGGATGATTTCAAATACTATAATAGTGGTAAAGAGTTCATCGAATAAGTGTGCAGGAATTAGCTCATTCTTATATATGTTTGGAATGACATTGAGTTTTTATGGATTGCAGGTTATTCTTGGTATGTTTATTCCAATGTTTTCGGATAGATTTCGTTTTTCTTTATTTATAATGTTTACGATTTTATCCATACCATGTGCGATCGCAGCGTTTATCCTTTATTATTGGAATAAAAATGAATTTTATAACTCTGTTTTATATTCATTGCCGGTAGGAGCATTATTTTCAGAGACGGTAGCTATAGCAATAAAATTTCACATGACACATACTTTTTTGTTTCAGTTACTAATGGATGGAATTGGAACTATTGCTTTTGGAGTATTGTTTTTCAATAAAGTGAAAAATCGCTATGTGTACTTGTTTTCTATCATCATAAGTTTCTTAGTATTTTACTTTATTCTATATCACAGGGAAGTTCTTACTTGGTTGGAGTGAAATTATCCTATATAGATTATAAAGGAACGAGACATTATTTTAACTAAATCCCAGTTTGTCGAGCTGAATAAAACTGAACATTAAAGATATAGGGCGATAGAAAGTAAAACATCTATCGTCTTTTCTTATGCTCAAAATTTGAAAGAGAGGAAAACAGAAAATGAAAAATATAGATGAAAAAATTTTAATGGCAGAAGAAGAGATTAAGCAGTTACAAAACAAAAGAAAAAAGCTCATCAGTCAGCAGAAACAGGAAGAAAGAAAAAAGAGAGATAAAAGGATATATGAAAAAGGAGCAGTTTTTGAAAGTATCTTTAACGAGAGTAGGGATTTTACCAAAGACGAATTTTATCAGCTAATCACATTTCCGAATATAAAAGAAATAGTCAATCAAAAAATCTTAAAAATAGTAGAAGAACGAGGACAAAGCGAAAATAAAATTACAGAAACACAAGAGGGAGTAATGGAAACAGAGGAATAGTCCCTTGTTTACAAGGGCGCACTTATACACCCTAAAGGGTGTGTGCGTTCTCCGAAGGCTCTTAGCAGAGGGCATATCAGCTAACGCTGATACAGGGGAGCTACACTCCCCTACGGAAATAAATTTCCTACCCCTTGTGTACTTTCCAAAAGAAATCGGATAAAAAGCTATCCGATTTTTTTTGGAAGTCTTATCCATCGCCACATCAAAGTATCAGAAAAACGAAAGGAGGTTTTCTCTTATGGCGATATATCATCTCAGTATCAAAATTATCTCAAGAGGCAAAGGCAAAAGTGCAGTTGCAGCCTCCGCCTATAGAAGTGGCGAAAAGATAAAAAACGAATATGATGGTATAATCCATGACTTTACAAGAAAAGGAGGAATCGCCCATGCCGAAATTCTATTACCACAAAACGCACCACAGGAGTTTTCGGACAGGGGAACATTATGGAATAGCGTGGAGAAAATCGAAAAAAGTCAAAACTCACAACTTGCAAGAGAAATAGAAATTGCCCTACCCAAAGAATTAGACCGAGAAAAACAGATAGAACTTGTTAGGGAGTATGTAAAAGAAAATTTTGTAAATGTCGGTATGTGTGCCGATATTGCCTTACACGATAAAAATGACGGAAATCCACACGCTCATATTTTACTTACTATGCGACCGTTCAACGAAGATACAACATGGGGAGCAAAATCAAAAAAGGAATATATCCTTGATGAAAACGGAGAAAAAGTAAAACTCAAAAACGGAAGTTACAAAACAAGAAAAATCAATACAATCGATTGGAATGAGCAAGAAAAAGCAGAGGAGTGGAGAAAGTCGTGGGCAGACATTACAAACAGATATCTTGAAGAAAACAGCATACAGGAAAAAGTAGATCACCGCTCTTATCAAAGACAGGGCATAGAGCAAATACCGACCATTCATTTAGGAGTATCAGCAACCCAAATGGAGAAGAAAGGTATAGCCACCGACAGAGGAAATGTCAATCGAGAAATCAAACATCAAAATATGATTTTAAGAGAAATCTCAAGACGAATAAAGGCATTACTAAATTGGATAAGGGGAATTGGAAAAGAAGAAAAGATAGAAATACAAAATACAAAGTCCACCCTCCTACCAAAAGAAAATCTGCTATCTGTTTTTGAAAATCTTATCAATCAAAACGCAGATAGTAATAATGCAGACTTGGAAAAATACATTGAAGTTTATCAGTTTCTAAAAGAGAAAAACATCACATCCCTATCGGAACTGGAAGAAAGCATATCGGCATTACGAGATAAGAACTACAAGACTACAAGAGCCTTAAAAGATACCGAGAAGAAAATAAACGACAGAGTACAACTTATCGACCAATCCGATGAATATTTGAAACATAAAGACATCTACAAAGCTTATACCGAGTTAAAGAAAAGCAAACAGGAAGATTTTTATAACGAACATACGGCAGAGATTATTTTATTTGAGAGTGCAAGAAAATATCTGAAAGAGCATTTAGGAGAAAGCAAGACCTTAAACATTTCCCAATGGAAAACAGAAATTACATCATTGAAGAAAGAGAAAAAGAGCCTATATAGTCAAATATTAGAAATACGAGAAGAAGTTGAAAAGGCAGAAAGAGTTAAAACATGTATAGGGCAGTTACAGGAACAAGAAAAGCGACTATCACAAGTAAAGCGACTATCACAAGTAAAGCGAAACGAGTTAGAAGTATAAAACTGGTCGAAAATGTATGGTACAATATTATAAATATAGAGTGAAACGAATTTGAATTTGTGGAGGTGTTAGCTATGGGGCTATTTGAAAAATTAAAAAAGAATAAAAATGCTAAAATTGTAGAGCAGAAATTTCCTTTTTATGATGAGCCAAATACAGCAGCTATTGTATGTAGTCATGTAATAAATAGAGAAGAACCAATTTTATTTGTATCACATGATGAAGCTTGATGTGATTGATTATCTCTTAAAGCCGTTTCACAGAGAGGATCTTGAGATGAGCATACAGAAGGCACGCCTGAAGCTGCATTTTCTGAACAGAGAGGAGGAGAAGCAGCTGCTCCTCTCAGAGCGGGAGCTCGGTGTGAAGAACAGCCTGGTGCGGGAGGCTGTGAGCTATGTGAGAGAACACTATGCGGAAGAGATATCCAGTGTACGGATGGCAGAGCATCTGAATATCAGTGCTGCCTACTTTTGCCGCATCTTTAAGAAAGAAACCGGATACACCTTCAGTCAGTATCTGGTGAATTACAGGATACACATTGCAGCGGGAATGCTCGCGAATTTTGATCTGAGAATCAGTGAGGTCGCTGCACAGGTTGGCATCGTCGACAGCAATTATTTTTCACAGCTCTTTAAGCGCATTATGGGAGTTACACCCACTGAATATCAGAATGAAAAAGGACATTTGTTCTGAAATGTCAAAGGATTTAAGAAAGAGGTCAATGCCGTCGAGGCGGAACAGGGCCTCTTTCTTTTATAATTTAGACAGAACAGCAGGTTCACAGGTCATGAAAGTCATTGAAGTAAAAAAACAGGGAGGAAAAAATGAAGAGAAAGCTTTGGCTCAGTCTGACACTGACAGGAATGATGGCGATATCGCTCTCCGCATGCGGGAGCTCCGGCACGGCAGAGATGGCGAAAACAGAGGAGAGCACTGCTGCTGTGCAGGACACTGAGGAGGAGATGACGCTGGAAGAGCTGGTTGCTGCCGCTCAGGCAGAGGCAACCGCGCAGGGAGCCGGAAGATTCACGGTCTATGCGTCGACGAGCCGAGTCGAAAAAATGCTGGATGCTTTTACCAAGACATATGGTATAGAGGGCGATTTTTATCATGAGAGCGGACAGGATATGTACACCAAGCTCACTACCGAGCTGGAAGCAAAGGTCACGGATTCCGCAGATGTCGCATTTTTACAGGACGCCTACCTCATGCAAACTCAGCTGCGCAATTATGATTATCTCACAAACTATGTGCCGCCATTCCTGAAGGAGGATATTCATCAGGAAGAGCAGGATCCGCTGGTTTGCTACTACTATAATAAGCTCTTTATCTATAACCATACGGACGGAGCTGCACCGGTCACCAATGTGTGGGAGCTCACGGAGGATAGCTATAAGGGCAAAATCTTCATGAAGGATCTCAGCAAGGAGTCGATTAATAAGAACTTTTTTGCAATGTTGACGAGAGACGACTGGGCCGAAAAGCTGGCGGCTGCCTATCAGGAGCACTATGGAACAGAGTTGAAGCTGGACGAGGATTGTCCGAATGCGGGCTATCAGTTCATCAAGAGCTTTCTCCCCAATGTAAGCTATGGAACCGGAGACGGTGACATTGCCACCAATATCTCCAACGGAAACGGTGGAAATATGGCGCTGATTGTCTACTCTAAGCTGAGAGATGACAGTGTATTGCAGGAAAATCTGACCGTATCTGCGTATGAGGATACACAGCCGTTGCCCTTCAGCGGTTTCATGTATCCCGTATATTTGCAGATGATACGTAGCACGGACCGGCCCTACACAGCGAAGCTGTTCATTTATTTCATGATGTCTGAGGAGGGCTTTCAATCAGCCTTCCAGACAAAGGCCACGGATATCGGAACGTATTCGGGCAACAGTAAAGTGATGTCGCTCGAGGGAGACCGTGAGCTGGAGTTCTGGAAGAAGTGCCTGGTGATTGAGGATCCGCAGCATTTACAGAAGGCCTACGCAGAGGGAGTGCTTGATTTCATCACCTTTGCAGCAGCCAATCATTAATCAGAGCTTTTACGGACAAGCTGCGGTGAACCAGACCTGTCAGCTTGTCCGTTTTTATAAGGAGAGAGAATGAAGAACAAGTCTCATCGCATCAGCGCCTTTTTTTCAAAACCGGCCAATATTATTCTGGTTTTCTTTGCGTTCGCCCTGACTCTGCTCACATTGTATCCGCTGATTGAGCTGATCAGGCACAGCTTTATCGCACATGCGACAGATGTTGCGATATTTCCGGATCTGAAGCGGGGCATGCTGAATATAAGGAGCTGGCAGAAGCTACTTTTTACATCAGAAAATAAGTACAGCCTGATAAACTTCTACCGCCCCATGTACAATTCTCTTTTATATTCGCTGCTCTCATCTGTGTTCGCACTTGCCTTTGGCGGCAGTGTGGCGTGGCTCATCACGAGAAGCAATATGAAGGGAAAGCCCTTCATCTCGAGTGCCTTTGTATTTCCGTACATTCTCCCTTCATGGACGCTCGCACTGTTCTGGATCAATATGTTCCAGAATCCGAATGTCGGAACGGGCGTAAAAGGGTTTGTCTACTCCCTGACAGGCTGGTGCGCGCCGGAGTGGTTTGTTTATGGATTGTTTCCGCTTGTGATTGTGAGCGGACTGCACTACGCGCCCTTCGCCTACATTTTCATTGGTGGAATTCTCCGCAATATGGATGCCAATCTGGAGGAGGCGGCGACGGTGCTGAAGACGCCGAGAAACCGCATCTTCCGCTGCATCACCCTGCCCATTGTAAAGCCAGCGATTCTTTCCACCTTTCTATTGGTGTTCGCGAGTGTCATGGGCTCCTATGCGGTACCAGTCTATCTCGGTTCTCCGGTCAATTTTTTTGTGCTGACAACAAAGATGAAGATGATGCAGACCAGCGCGATCGGACAGGCATATATCATCGCAATGTTCATGGTGGCGAGCGGCTCTCTGGTGCTGCTCATCAATAACCTGATGACAGGAAAACGCCAGTCCTACACAACTGTCACCGGAAAGTCCTCTCAGATATCTCTGGTAGATCTGAAATCAGGGCGCTATGTGATTGCGGCGGTGTTAGAAATTCTCATGGTGTTTGTCTGTATTGCACCGCTGATTTCCTTTGCCCTGGAGTCGCTTATTATCAGGGCGGGAGATTATTCTCTCTCCAATATGACGCTCAACTACTGGATTGGGGCGGAGGGGAGCGTCTCCACTCTCGCGGCAGGAACCGCCGGAATCCTGAGGGAAAAGCTTGTGTGGAAGGCGGCGCAGAATTCTCTGCTGCTCTCGACAATCTGTGCACTGCTTGCCGGGGGCTGCGGTATCATCATCGGCTATGCGGTTGTGCGCAGAAGGGGGAGCAGACTTGCGAATTATGTCAGCGGACTGTCCTTTTTTCCATATCTGATTCCTTCCATGGCGTTCAGCGCCATCTATCTTGCGATTTCAACCAACGTCTCATTTTTGGCAAACTCCCTGCTGATTCTCATTATTGTGGGCACGGTGAAGTATCTTCCCTTTGCCTCCAGGGCGGGAATTAATTCCATGCTGCAGCTGTCCCCTGAGATCGAAGAGGCAGCAATGGTGTACGGGGTGCCGTGGTCAAAGCGCATGCTGAAAATCATTATCCCGATTCAGAAGGCAAGTATTATCTCCGGTTTTCTCCTCCCATTTGTCTCCTGCATGAGAGAGCTCTCGCTCTTTGTAATGCTGGCCAGCGCGAAGACACAGACACTCACCACCATCCTGATGGCGTACAGCGAGAAAGGGGCGAGTCAGTATGGAAATGCGATCAATCTTCTGATCATCATATTGGTGCTGATCATCAACTTTACAGTTAATAAAATCACCGGCGCTTCGATAGACAAAGGAATAGGGGGCAACTGATATGTCAGAGATCATCTTAAAAAACGTTACAAAAAAATTCGGAGACGGATTTGTCGCAGTGAAGGAACTCAATATGGAGATTGAGGACAGAGCATTTATTACGCTGCTGGGTCCATCGGGCTGCGGAAAGACGACGACGCTCCGCATGATCGCCGGCCTGGAGACGCCGAGCTCCGGAACCATCACGATAGACGGTGTTCCGGTGTTTGATGCGGAGCGAGGCATCAACCTTCCTCCGGATAAGCGCGATATCGGTTTTTTATTTCAGAACTATGCCCTGTGGCCGCATATGACAGTCTATAAGAATATCGCCTTTGGACTGGAGAACCTGAAGTGGAGCAGAGACAGAATAGACGAGCGCATCAGGGAGCTTCTGGTCATGCTGAAAATAGAGGAGTTTGCTTCCCGTTATCCGGCAGAGCTCTCGGGCGGACAGCAGCAGAGAGTAGCGATCGCCCGAACGTTGGCGCCGAAACCCCGTGTGCTCTTCATGGATGAGCCGCTGTCCAATCTGGATGCAAAGCTTCGCGGTGACATGCGGACAGAGCTGAAGCGTCTGCATATCGACACCAATTCCACTTTTATTTATGTTACGCACGATCAGCTGGAGGCCATGACGCTGTCGACAAAGGTTTGTTTGATCGAGGGCGGCGTGCTGCAGCAGTACGCACCACCCTTTGAGATCTATAATCGTCCTCAAAATATTTTTGTCGCGGATTTCATGGGGAATCCTTCGATCAATCTCATTCAGCTCCCGATTCGGAGGGAGAGTGCAGACTGCGGCATCATGGAATGCTGCGGGAAGCAGCTGCGCTTTCATGCGGAGACAGAGCTGCAGCCCTGCGGCGAGCAGGTGATACTGGGGGTGCGTCCGGAACACATAGAAATTTCCGATCAGGGAGCGCTGAGAGCAAAGGTCTACACGACCCTGCCCACGGGCATGGAGACAACGGTGAAGCTCAGGCTTGGAGAGAAGCTGATCTCTGTCGTCGCGTTCGGAAGCGTGGATTACAGCGTGGATCAGGAGGTGGCGCTTTCGTTTACCGGAGATAAGATTCTGCTCTTTGACGCGGAAAGCAGGAGAAATATCGGAATCGGGACGCTGGAGGTGCTATGAAGCCGCTCTTTGATCTGCACACGCATACCATTGCCAGTGGCCACGCATACAGCACCATTCAGGAGAATATTCAGTATGCGTATGAATTGGGGCTCAGGGCCTATGGATTTTCTGACCACGGCCCGGCAATCGAGGGCGGACCATCGGAGCTGTATTTCCAGCACTTCCGCGTACTGCCGAGAGAGTACCGGGGGATGAAGGTATGCTGTGGAATCGAGGCAAATATCTGTGACTTTGAGGGCAGACTGGATATCGGTGAAAAGACGATGTCCAGAGTGGATTACATCATTGCAAGCCTGCACAGCTGGTGCCTGAAGCCGGGAGATGTCGGACAGAATATGCGCGCCTATCTGGGGGCGATGAAGAATCCCTGTGTGAAGATTATCGGGCATCCGGATGATTCTGCCTATCCTCTGGATTATGAGGAGCTGGTGAAGCAGGCGTTGCGTCACGGTGTGGCGCTGGAACTGAACGAGTCCTCATTGGATCCGGCTTCTGTGCGAACGGGAGTCCGTGAAAACCTGCTCACCATGCTGTCTTTCTGTGAGCGCTTCGGCTGCCCGGTTCTCTGCGGAACAGATGCGCATCACTGCAGCTATATAGGAAACTTTGCGCGAAGCATCGAGCTCATGGAGACTGCACGATTTCCGGAGGAGCTGGTGCTGAACCTGAGGATGGAAGGGCTGGAACAGGTTCTCAATCAAAAATAGAGGGTACGCGCGTATAGCTGGATGATGCTTATATCCCCTGTATGCCGTCACTCTCGACCTCCAGCGGAGCGGAGGCGGGAGCGCCTGCGAGTGTCTCGCCCTCTGCGAGGTTTGCGTAGGCGGAGGGACGATTCAGAATTTCCATAAACTGCTCGCCGGTGATGGTCTCCTTTTCGTAGAGGAACTGAGAGAGCTCATTCAGCTTGTCTCTGTTTTTCTCAAGGAGTGAGATTGCATGGTCGTGCTGTTTCTTAATGAGGGCGATGACGCGGCGGTCAATGTCCTCGAGCGTCTTGGATGCGCAGGTGGTGCTGGCCTCATCGCCCAGGTAGCGGCTGTTTCGCTGAGACAGCTGCACCATGCCGAAATCATCGTCCATGCCGTACTGGGTGATCATGGCGCGGGCCAGCTTGGTTGCCTGCTCAATATCGTTGGAGGCCCCGGTGGTGATGACGCCGAAGGCGACCTCCTCCGCTGCGCGGCCGGCTGTGAGGGTACAGATCTTGTTCAGTATCTCTTCCTTAGAGAGCAGGTATTTGTCCTGTTCCTCAACCTGAAGCGTGTAGCCGAGTGCGCCGGAGGTGCGGGGGATGATGGTGATCTTCTGAACCGGTGCGGAATTGGACTGCATCGCAGCGACCAGCGCATGACCGATCTCGTGGTAGGCGACTGTGCATTTTTCCTTGTCGGTCAGTACCGCATTTTTCTTCTGATACCCGGCGATGACAGTCTCAACGCTCTCCTCTAAGTCGGATTGATTTGCAACCTTTCTTCCGGCGCGAACCGCACGAAGCGCAGCTTCATTGATAATATTTGCCAGCTCGGCGCCGGAGGCGCCGCTTGCCATACGGGCGATGGTGTGAAGGTTCACATTGTCGCTCAGGCGGATTTTCTTTGCGTGAACCTTGAGGATCTCCTCGCGGCCCTTCAGATCCGGAAGCTCCACAGGGATGCGGCGGTCGAAGCGGCCGGGACGCAGCAGTGCGGGATCCAGAGATTCCGGCCGGTTGGTCGCGGCGAGAATGATGACGCCTGTATTTCCTTCAAAGCCATCCATTTCGGTGAGCAGCTGGTTCAGCGTCTGCTCGCGCTCATCATTTCCTCCGAAGGAGCCGGAGCTTCGTTTCTGACCGATCGCATCGATCTCATCAATAAAGACTATGCAGGGAGCCTTCTCCTTCGCCTGTGTGAAGAGATCCCGCACCTTTGAGGCGCCCATGCCGACAAACATCTCCACAAACTCGGAGCCGGAGATAGAGAAGAATGGGACATTGCTCTCACCGGCGACGGCCTTTGCCAGCATGGTCTTTCCGGTTCCGGGAGGGCCGACCAGCAGTATGCCCTTCGGCATCTGAGCGCCAATCGCAGTGTACTGCGCGGGGTCTTTCAGGTACTGGATAATCTCCTGAAGGCTTTCCTTTGCCTCGTCCTCACCTGCCACATCATCAAAGCGTATGCCCTCTGTGGAGTGAACATAAATCTTGGCATTGGATTTCCCCATGCCAAACATCATGGAATTACTTCCGCCGCCCATGCGGCTCATCAGCTTGCGGCTCATCCACTGACCGAGCGCGTAGAAGATGAGGATGGGGAACACCCAGCTCCAGAGAAAGCGCTCCAGCGGCGTGCTGACCTTCTGAATATCGGTGCGGAAATCAACTCCTGCGTCGTAGAGACGCTGTGTCAGATCCGGATCGTTGACGAGGCCGGTCTTGTAGACACTGTCGCTTCCTGACTCCGTAAAGAGGATCTGGTTGCTGTCAATCTGTACCTGATTGATTTTTTTCTGCTCGGTCAGATCCATAAAAACATTGTAGGAGACCTCTTTGATCGAGGCGGACTGAATATGAGGTACGACGATTGCGTTTACCACCAGCATAATCAGCATGACGATGAGATAGTAGTACAGCCAGTTCTTTTTGGGGTCTTTGATTTCTTTCATCTTGCTCCTCCTTGACGTTAAGGAAGCGTGTGGCTGTGAATCTGCTCCATAACGGTGAATGATATATATGTTATAGCACAGCAAGGATCCTAATACCATGAGTTCACAAAGATTTCAGATTTGAAGAAAAGAGTGCAGGGCGATATAGGCTGAACGATGAAAAAAGAGTGCGGACCATCAAAGCTTGTCCGCACTCCTGTCTTTACTCCCTTTTAATCAGATAAGGCCGTGTTTTAGGGTCTTAGCGGCTGTCTGAAGGCACACAGCTGTCTGGAAATACACAAAAAAACCGAACCTGTTTTCAGGTTCGGTTAAAAGTGGAACCGACGAGGATCGAACTCGTGACCTTTCGCGTGTGAGGCGAACGCTCATCCCGGCTGAGCTACGGTTCCGAAAAGGAATACTTGTTTATTATAGCGCAAATTTGCCGCAGTGCAAGGACTTTCTGTACTTTACAGGAAATTTCCCGACAAAAGGCGAGGGTGCGCCGCAGAACAGCGCGCAGGCAGAGGGCACATTTCCTGGAGCTGCAGTCAGCGGCATACGCTCCGCAGCCGCTCATAAAAATCCGGCATGGAGATATTGACGCAGTCCGGATCGGAGATATGGACCGGACCGTCCGCGATGAGCGAGAGCACAGCAAAGCTCATTGCGATGCGGTGGTCCTTATGGGAAGCGATCGACGCTCCGTGCAGTGGGTGTCCCCCCTCTATGATCATGCCGTCTGTGGTCTCCGTGACCGCGGCGCCCAGCTTTTGAAGCTCCTCTGTCATGACGCGGATGCGGTTGGATTCCTTTAGCTTCAGCTCTGCTGCGTCCCGGATCACGGTACGCCCCTCGGCTTGGCAGGCCATGGCCGCGATGACTGGCAGCTCGTCAATGAGGCGGGGGATGAGTGCGCCTCCGATCTCAGTGCCGTGCAGGCGGGAGGCGCGGATCAGGAGATCTGCTGTGGGCTCGGCGTCATGATCTGTGTGTGACAGCACTTCAATGGAGCCGCCCATCGCCTCTGCGACCTCCAGAATTCCACTTCGCGTGGGGTTCACGCCGACCTTGTTGATGCGGAGCTCGCTGCCGGGGAGGAGGAGCGCCGCGGCGATGAAGTAAGCTGCGGAGGAGAGATCTCCGGGGACAGATATCTGCGCCGCATGGAGCGCCTCTGCGGGCTCAATGGTGGTGACAGGGCGCCCCTCGCTGTCTGTGCTGCTGTGAAGTTTGGCCCCGAAGTGCCGCAGCATACGCTCGCTGTGGTCCCTCGAGAGGCTTGGCTCAGTGACGGAGCTCGGACTGTCTGCGTAGAGTCCCGCAAGCAGCACGGCGGATTTCAGCTGCGCGGAGGCGACGGGGGAGAGGTAATGGATGCCGGAGAGTCTGCCGCCGGAGATGCGGAGGGGCGCGGTGTCTGAACCCGCGAGGCTCTGAATCTCTGCGCCCATCTCACGGAGCGGACGCATGATTCTGCCCATGGGGCGCGTCCTTAAAGAGCTGTCGCCGGTCAGCACAGAGGAGAAGCTCTGAGCTGCGAGTATGCCGCTCAAAAGGCGCATGGTTGTCCCGCTGTTTCCGCAGTCGAGCGGGGCGGAGGGAGCCTTAAGACCATGCAGCCCCATTCCCTGTACGGTGACGCGCGTGCCCTCCTGTGTGATCTTCGTGCCCATCGCGCGGAAGCAGCGTATCGTGGAGAGGCAGTCCTCCCCCGGAAGAAAGCCCTGAATCTCGGTGCGCCCCCCGGCGATGGAGCCGAGCATCACGGCCCTGTGCGATATGGACTTGTCGCCGGGCAGCTCCATGGCCCCGCGGAGCATTACCCTCGTGTGATTCTGCATGATAACTGTCTCCTTACTTTCTTGCCTCAATGACAAAGTTATATTTCTGCACCAGATGCTCTGCCTTCAGACAGCTGTCCGCGTCGTAAAACTCGATCCGCAGTGCGCCGTCGCCGCTCTCTCTGTTGTGGTTGATGCCGATATTTTTTATGCTCACTCCTCCCGCGGCGAGGATGGCGGAGATAATGGAGATCGCACCGGGGCGGTCTGCGACGTGTACGGAGAAGGAATACTGGGCATTCATCAGACCGTGCTCGTCCGCGAGCTGACTCCGGAAGCTCCCCGAGCGGGTGAAGAGCTCGTGGATGGCGCTCATATCGTCCGTGAGGAGCGCCTGTTCGATCGCTTCCATGGCGCTGATATACTGGCGCAGCACCGCGGATACGGCCGCGCGGTTTGAGCTGAAGATCTGCTGCCACATGACGGGAGAGGAGCTTGCAATACGGGTGATGTCCTTGAAACCGCCCGCGGCAAGCTGCTTCATGGTGTGCCTTTCGCTGTCTGTATCCTGTACCAGATTGACGAGCGCCGCTGCGACGAGGTGCGGGAGGTGGCTGATGGTGGCGACTGCCTGGTCGTGCTCTGCGGCGGTGATGACATAGGGATTGGCGCGGAGCGAGCGGACGAGCGCCTCCATGCGCGCGGTGAAGGCGGGAGGTGTCTTGGCTGTGGGACAGAGCAGATAAAAAATATTTTCCAGAAGCAGGGGATCGGAGTACTCATAGCCGCTTTTTTCGGAGCCTGCCATGGGATGTCCGCCGATGAAGAGCTGCTCCATGGAGAGCTGCTCCACAGTGCGCTGAATGGAGCTCTTTGTGCTGCCCACATCAGTGATGAAGGCGCCGGGCTTCAGGAGCGGCTTCAGGCGGCTTAAGTAGCTCTCATTGTATTCCACCGGAGTGCAGAGGAAGATGATGTCGCATTCCGCGAGGGCGTCGTCGATGCCGCTCAGCGCGAGGTCCACTATGCCTTCGCTTCTTGCGAGCTCGAGGCGCGCGCGCGTCCGCATATAGGCCAGAATGCGGCAGTCAGGCTCTGCGCTCCGGAGTCCTTTTGCGATAGATCCTCCGATCAGCCCCAGCCCTATGAATCCGTAGGTAGACGCCATGCTTCTCTCCCTTCTGAGTTCCGTTGCGGCTCCTGTAATTTCATTTATTTTAGAAGGCGGAGCGGGCGCTGTCAATTCTTTCATGCGCAGGTCCGCGGCAGAGGAAAAAAGAGCGCTTTATTTGTTAAAAATGTCCGATTGGCTTGTATTATTTGGCGTTTTTTAGTAAAATATTGTCTAGTTGCTCATGAAAGGGACAGATCCCGGAAATGGACACACTTTATGACAGGAGGAACCATTAATTATGAAAGTTTACGAAACCTCACAAATTCGAAACGTTGTTCTTCTGGGCCACGGAGGTGCCGGCAAGACGACGGTAGCTGAAGCTATGGCATATGTCAGCGGTGCAGTCTCCAAGATGGGAACTGTTGCAGCGGGGAATACAATCAGTGATTTCGATAAGGAGGAGCAGAAGCGGGGCTTTTCCATCAGTGCGAGCATGCTTCCTCTTGAGTACACGGATGCGGAGAACGGGCCGATCAAGATCAATCTTCTGGATACGCCCGGTTATTTTGACTTTGTGGGCGAGGTTGAGGAGGCGGTCAGCGCCGCAGATGCCGCGATCATTGTCGTGAACTGCAAGGCAGGCATAGAGCCCGGAACCGTGAAGGCGTGGGAGCTCTGCGAGCAGTACCGCCTGCCGCGTATTATCTTTGTCACCAATATGGACGATGACAAGGCGAGCTACCGCGAGCTGATCTTAAAGCTTGAGAGCCGCTTCGGCAAGAAGGTGGCCCCGCTTCAGCTGCCGATCCGGGAGAACGAGGAATTCGTCGGCTTTGTAAACATCGTGAAGATGAAGGGACGCCGCTTCAAGGAGAACAGCGCGGAATATGTCGATGCAGAGATTCCGGACTACTCCGAGCACAACTTAAAGATTGCGAGAGAGGCGCTCATGGAGGCGGTGGCCGAGTCGAGCGAGGAGTTCATGGAGCGTTACTTCTCCGGCGACAGCTTCACCGAGCAGGAGGTCGCCTCTGCGCTGCGTGAGCAGGTTGCGACCGGCGACATGGTTCCGGTGATGATGGGCTCCGGGATCTGCGGACAGGGCGCAAACGCGCTGATGAATGCGATCGTCCGCTATCTGCCGTCCCCGGACCGCGCGAAGCAGGACGAGGGCGTCGATGTCACGAGCGGGGAGCGCTTTGTGGCAAATTACAGGTCGGATGTGAACCTCTCCGCAAAGGTCTTCAAGACCATTGTGGATCCCTTTATCGGCAAGTACTCTCTGGTGAAGGTCTGCACAGGTGTGCTGAAGCCGGATATCAATATCTATAACGTCGCAAAGGAGACGGAGGAGAAGTCGGGCAAGATCTATGTGATGCGCGGCAAGGAGGCAATCGAGGTCCCGGAGCTGAAGGCCGGAGATATCGGCGCCATGGCGAAGCTGAATGTCACACAGACCGGAGATACGATCGCGCTGAAGAATGCGCCCATTCTCTACCACAGACCGCAGATCTCTACCCCGTATACCTACAAGGCCTATATTGCAAAGAACAAGGGCGAGGAGGATAAGATCGCTTCCGGTCTCGCAAAGCTGATGGATGAAGATCTCACTCTGAAGGCCACGGTAGATGCGGAGAATCATCAGTCCCTGCTTTATGGCATCGGAGATCAGCAGCTGGATATCGTAGTCAGCAAGCTTCAGTCCCGCTACAAGGCGGAGATTGAGCTTGAAAAGCCGAAATTTGCCTTCCGCGAGACCATACGCAGAAAGGTGGAGGCACCCGGACGCTACAAGAAGCAGTCGGGCGGTCACGGTCAGTTCGGAGATGTCAAGATGAGCTTTGAGCCCGCAGACGATCTGACAGTACCTTATGTCTTTGAGGAGAAGGTGTTCGGCGGCGCGGTTCCGAAGAACTACTTCCCGGCAGTTGAGAAGGGCGTGGCGGAGTGCTGTGTGAAGGGACCGCTGGCGGCATACCCTGTGGTCGGCGTCAAGGCGACTCTGCTGGACGGCTCCTATCATCCGGTGGATTCCTCTGAGATGGCTTTCAAGATGGCGGCAACGCTGGCATTTAAGAAAGGCTTTATGGAGGCAAATCCCGTTCTGCTTGAGCCTATCGTCTCTCTGAAGGTCCGGGTTCCGGACAACTGCACCGGCGATGTCATGGGCGATCTGAACAGGAGAAGGGGACGCGTTCTCGGCATGGAGTCCGATCACCATGGCAAGCAGGTCATTCAGGCGGACATTCCGGTGTCTGAGCTCTATGGCTATGGGACGGATCTGCGCTCTATGAGTGGCGGACTGGGAGAGTTCTCCTATGTCTTCTCCCGCTACGAGCAGTGCCCGGGCGATGTGCAGAAGAAGGAAGTTGAGGCGAGAGCTGCTCTGCTCAAGGGCGAGGAGGACTGAATCCTGCCCTGAACATGCAGTTTTGAAACAGTATAAAATACAGCAGACCGCGGGAGCTTATCCTGTGGTCTGCTTGTGCTGTGATGATGTTTTTGGCTGTACGCTGCCCTGAACACTACATCCCCTGCCTCATTGCGGCGAGATCTGTCTTCATATTTTCCAGCACATGCTCCTGTATGCGGAGAGAGCCAAAGCCGCGTCCCAGCATGATATCCGGCTTGCTGTCTCCATGGAAATCCGAACCGCCGGTGGGGAGAAGCTTAAGGAGCCGGGCGATGCCGAGCAGACGTGCACTCTGGTAGCTGTCCTGTGAAGAATGCCAGACCTCCAGTCCGCGCAATCCGAGCGGACAGAGCTCAGAGAGCAGTGCGCCGAGCGCTTCCTCAGAGAGCTGATACTGAACCGGATGCGCGAGACTTGGCCATATGCCGTGCGCCTGGAAAAAGCGCATGACGAGCTCCGGTGTGATCTCATCCTTTGTGGGGACATAGCGGCCGCCGTAGACCAGATAGTCGGAGAAGGCTTCTTTTGGTGTTTTGACATAACCCTTCTCCGCGAGAAGACGCGCAAAGTGCGCCCGTGTGACAGCCGTATCCGGCCTTTCGAAGCAGAGCTCCTCCCGGGAGAGAACGATACCGTCCTCTGCCAGGTTGTCGAGTATGGTGTCATTTCGCTCCTCACGTTTTTTACGGAACCAGGAGAGATCCCGGCGCATTGCGCTATGATCCGCATCCAAAAAGTAGCCGAGAAGATGAATCTCTGTGCCCCGCCACACACAGGACATCTCGATTCCGGGAATAAGCTCTATTCGGCATTTCGCAGCAGCGGAGAGCGCCTCAGAAATGCCATCTGCCGTGTCGTGATCTGTGAGCGCAATTGCCGAGAGCCCCTGTTCTGCCGCCAGCGCGACGAGCTGAGAGGGAGAGAGGCTTCCGTCGGAGGCAGTTGAGTGAGTGTGCAGGTCGATCATAGTAGAAATCCTTTCTTTTTGCCGCAGGAGGGTAATGATTTCGTAACATATTTTAACATAAACACGCCTTTTTTTTCTCATGGTTTATGTTATACTTCATGATACTGTATACTTGACGGACAGAGTAAAGGACAGAAAGAAGATAAAATGAGCAGCAGAGTGGGCAGAGGCGACAGAAGATCGGAAAACAGAAGCCCCGCAGCGGGGGGCAGTTATCCCGGCAGCGGTTATTATAGAAGAAAGAGAAGAAAAGAGCGGGAGCGCAGGAAGCGCATGTTTGTCGGCGTAGCAGTCGCGGTACTGGTGCTTGCGCTGGCGGTGATCGGAGCGAAGAAGCTCATCCGCTTGGGACAGAGCGCTGCGGCACAGAGTGCAGCGGCCGAGAGTACAGTGGAGGAAACTGCACTGAAGACGGCGGTGACCATCAATGATGTGGATATCACCGGGATGTCGCGGATGGAGGCTCGGAAGGCCGTGCTTCAGAAGTATCAGTGGGGCATGAAGGCAGTGCTGGAGCAGGCGGGAGAGGGCGATGAGCCCTATCCGATATCTGATCTGCTCAGCGTGAAGCTGGACAAGATACTGGATGAAATCTACAGCAGCAAGGCACCGACGGACAGCTATGCGCTGGATGCGGAGGGGCTGGATGCAGAGATTGCAGCAGAGGCTGCCGCGATGGCGGAGCGCTGGAATGTACAGGCGAAGAACGGTGCGGTTTCCGGATATAATAAGGAGACAAACAGCTTCAGCTACTCGGATTCTGTGGACGGGCGCAGCGTGAACCAGGAAGCTGCCGCTGCGGCCATACGCACAGCCATGCAGGAGAAAAATTATGGGGAGGAGCTGCGCATTCCTGCAGAGATACAGAAGGCGGAACTCAGTGCAGCGCAGGCAAAGGAACAGTACAGGGTAATCGGCACCTTTACTACGGAAGCAACGGCAAATGCGGACAGAAACAACAACCTGAAGCTGGCCTGTGAGGCCATAGATGGAACCATCCTTCAGGTCGGAGAGGAATTTTCCTTCAACCATACGACAGGAAACCGTACCCTGGAGAAGGGCTATAAGCCCGCCGGTGCCTATTTAAATGGCAAGGTCGTGCTGGAGCCGGGCGGCGGCGTGTGCCAGATCTCCTCGACGCTCTACAACGCAGTGATCAAGGCTGGGCTCACACCGACGGAGCGCCATGCGCATACCTTTGAGCCCTCCTATGTGACTCCTGGAGAGGACGCTGCGGTGAGCTATGACGGTTACTCCGGCCCGGACATGCGCTTTGTCAATACGACGAATTCTGCGGTGGCACTGCGGGCGAATTTCCATGACCGGACTGTGACCATGTCGGTGATCGGTCTGCCGGTTCTGGAGGAGGGTGTCACAATTTCGCTTCATTCCGTAAAGACGGAGGAGTACGATAACGGCGGTGTGGAGTACGTGGAGGACACGACGCTTCAGCCCGGGATAGAGAAGCAGATCACGGGCGGCTCCATGGGCAGCCGCTGGGTGACCAATATTGTCACAAAGAAGAACGGTGAGGTGCAGTCCGATGTCTTCTTCCACAACAGCGGCTACAAGGGACATTCGAAGAAGATTGCGCGAAACACCAGCGGTGTGGTCACGGAACCTTCGGATGCGGAAGCGATGACGATTGTAGAGAATACGGAAACTGTGCCGGAGCAGGCGAGCAACTCCGCGACAGAGGCGGAGACAGTGGCGCCGGGCGGTTCCGGAGACGGAAGCTCTGTGAGAAGCAGTGCAGCGGCGGTCAATGCCTCGACAAAGAGCAGCAATGCCGGTCCGGGTGTTGAGGGAACAAGGCCTCAAAGTCAGACAATCCCTGCTCCTGCAGAGACAAGCGCGGCCCTGAGTCCGCAGGGACCCGCGGGCCCGGGAGAGAACAGTGGGGGGCCGGGAGGCGGCAGCTCAGAGACTGTGGCGCCCTTCCCAGGAAACTGAGAGTCGCTGTCGCTCGAATGATTTAAGAGACACACAGTGATAGAATAAAAAGCAGAAAAAATCCTTTGCAGCAGCAGAATATTCCGTTGCCGCGAAGGATTTTTCTGTTCCTGGCGGATCGAATTCAGAGGGGACAGCGATATAGTGCAGGAAAATAGCAATAAGCGCAATGTTTTGCGTTCTGACATGAAAAGTAAACAAATCTTAATACTTGTACTCAATTAGATACACAAAACAGCAGCGTGGCGTTTGATTTTAAATTTGAGACTGTTATAATACTGACAGACAGAAAGAAAGAGGACAGGAACTCTGTGCTTTCAGAAATCTTGATCTTTCGATCTACATAGCTATCAATCTTTCAATCTTTTCAGGAGGTATCATCATGGCAAGAAAATGGAAAACCATGGATGGTAACCAGGCAGCGGCACATGCGTCCTACGCATTTACCGACGTCGCGGCAATCTATCCGATCACACCGTCCTCACCGATGGCTGAGCACACCGATGAGTGGGCAACACAGGGGCTTAAGAATATCTTCGGTCACACCGTTCAGATCACAGAGATGCAGTCTGAGGCAGGTGCCGCAGGAGCAGTTCACGGATCTCTCGTTGCAGGTGCATTAACCACGACCTACACGGCCTCTCAGGGTCTGCTGCTCATGATCCCGAACCTCTATAAGGTTGCCGGTGAGATGCTTCCGGGCGTCTTCAATGTCTCCGCACGTGCCATTGCAACTCACGCACTGAGCATCTTCGGCGATCACTCCGATATCTATGCATGTCGTCAGACGGGCTGCGCCATGCTCTGCGAGTCCTCCGTCCAGGAGGTTATGGATCTGACTGCAGTCGCACATCTTGCGGCGATCAAGGGAAGACTGCCCTTCATCAACTTCTTCGACGGCTTCAGAACCTCTCACGAGATTCAGAAAATTCAGGTCTGGGACTATGAGGATCTGAAGGATATGGCAGATTTTGATGCGATTGCCGCATTCAGAAAGAACGCGCTGAATCCGAACCACGCTGTGGAGAAGGGACAGGCGCAGAACCCGGACGTATTCTTCCAGATCAATGAGTCCCGCAATAAGTTCTATGATGCGCTTCCAGCCATTGTTCAGGACTACATGGACAAGGTAAATGAGAAGCTTGGTACGGACTACAAGCTCTTCAACTATTACGGCGCGGAGGATGCAGAGGTTGTTATCGTTGCGATGGGTTCTGTCAATGAGACCATCGAGGAGACGATCGACTATCTCGCAAAGCAGGGCAAAAAGGTCGGACTTGTCAAGGTTCGCCTGTATCGTCCTTTCAGCGCGGATGCACTGGTAAAGGCGCTTCCGAAGACCGTGAAGAGAATCGAGGTGCTCGACAGAACCAAGGAGGCTGGTTCCCTCGGAGAGCCGCTCTACCTCGATGTTGTCGCAGCGCTCAGAGATACCGAGTTCAAGGATGTTCCGGTGATGTCCGGACGCTACGGCCTCGGCTCCAAGGACACCACTCCGAAGGATATCGTGGCTGTATTTGAGAACGCGGAGAAGAAGAGATTCACCATCGGCATTGTGGATGATGTGACCAATCTCTCTCTCGCGACCGGCGCAGATCTCTCCACCACTCCGGAGGGGACTACAAGCTGCAAGTTCTGGGGTCTCGGCGCGGACGGAACGGTCGGCGCGAACAAGAACTCCATCAAGATCATCGGTGACAACACCGACATGTACGCGCAGGCTTACTTTGACTATGACTCCAAGAAGTCCGGCGGTGTGACTATTTCCCACCTCCGCTTCGGTCACAAGCCGATCAAGTCCACTTATCTGATCAAGCGTGCGAACTTTGTCGCCTGCCACAATCCGGCATACATCCGCAAGTACAATATGGTGCAGGATCTGGTTGACGGCGGAACCTTCCTCCTGAACTGCGCGTGGAGCGATGCGGAGCTTGAGCAGCATTTGCCGGGACAGGTGAAGAAGTATATCTATGATCGCAAGATCAATTTCTACACCATTGACGGTGTGAAGATCGGTATCGAGACCGGCATGGGACCGACCAGAATCAACACCATTCTTCAGTCCGCGTTCTTCAAGCTCACCGGCATTATCCCGGAGGAGAAGGCAATCACCCTGATGAAGGATGCTGCCAAGAAGACCTACGGCCGCAAGGGTGAGGAGGTCGTTAAAAAGAACTGGAATGCAATTGACGCCGGCGCAAACAGCGCGCATAAGGTAGAGATTCCGGAGAGCTGGAAGAATGCAGCGGATGAGGGCCTTGATTTCACGCATGCGACAGAGGGCAGAGAGGACTGCGTCAAGTTCGTCAATACAGTTCAGGCTGCGGTCAACGCGCAGGAGGGCAATTCTCTTCCGGTTTCCGCATTCATGGATTATGCGGACGGCACCACTCCGAGCGGAACTGCTGCCTATGAGAAGCGCGGTATTGCGGTTGATGTTCCGGTGTGGAATTCCAGCACCTGCATTCAGTGCACACAGTGTGCATATGTATGCCCGCACGCTGCCATCCGTCCGGTTGCAATGACGGAGGAGGAGGCCGCGAATGCGCCCGAGGGCATGCCGATGGTGGACCTCCGCCAGATGCCGGGCTACAAGTTTGCGATCAATGTATCCGTGCTTGACTGCACAGGCTGCGGAAGCTGCGCCAATGTCTGCCCGGGTAATCTGAAGAACACCACTCTGAAGATGGAGAAGCTCGCGGACAATTACGACAGACAGAAGTTCTTCGACTATGCGGTCACGCTTCCGGAGAAGCCGGAGGTTATTGAGAAGTTCAAGCCGCTGACCGTCAAGGGCTCCCAGTTCAAGATGCCGTATCTTGAGTTCTCCGGTGCCTGCGCAGGCTGCGGCGAGACTCCGTACGCAAAGCTTGTGACGCAGCTCTTCGGTGACAGAATGTATATCTCCAATGCGACCGGCTGCTCCTCGATCTGGGGCAACAGCTCCCCGTCCACACCGTACACGGTGAATGCGAAGGGACAGGGGCCGGCATGGGATAACTCTCTCTTTGAGGATAATGCTGAGTTCGGTTACGGAATGCTGCTGGCCAACAGAGCGATCCGTGACGGTCTGAAGCAGAAGGTCGAGGCGCTTGCAGCGGCAACCGCAGATGAGGCGGTGAAGGCTGCGGCAGCAGAGTGGGTTGATACCTTCTCTGTCGGTGCGACCAACGGCGCTGCGACGGAGAAGCTCGTTGCGGCTCTTGAGGCAGAGGGCAGCGCAGAGGCAAGGGAGATCCTTGAGGAGAAGGATTTCCTGAACAAGAAGAGCCAGTGGGTGTTCGGCGGAGACGGCTGGGCATATGATATTGGCTTCGGCGGTCTGGACCATGTGCTTGCTTCCGGCAAGGATATCAATATCATGGTCTTTGATACCGAGGTATATTCCAATACCGGCGGTCAGTCCTCCAAGGCCACCAAGACCGGCGCTATCGCACAGTTTGCTGCAGGCGGTAAGGATGTAAAGAAGAAGGATCTCGCAGGTATCGCGATGACCTACGGCTATGTATATGTCGCACAAATCAACATGGGTGCGGACATGAACCAGGCTGTCAAGGCAATCGCTGAGGCGGAGGCATATCCGGGGCCGTCCCTGATCCTCGCCTATGCGCCCTGCATCAACCACGGAATCAAGAAGGGCATGAGCAAGGCCATGACCGAGGAGAAGCTCGCGGTTGAGTCCGGTTACTGGAACAACTTCCGCTTCAATCCGGCGGCCGAGAAGAAATTCAGCCTTGATTCCAGAGCACCGAAGGAAGGACAGTACCGCGACTTCCTGATGGGAGAGGTTCGTTACAATTCTCTGATGCTCAAGAATCCGGAGAGAGCAGAGAAGCTCTTCACGCAGAACGAGAAGGACGCAATGGAGCGCTATGCTTATCTGCAGAAGCTGGTTGCCCTTTACGATGACAGTGAGAAGTAAGATTTAAGGACAGGAAAACTACGCCCGCTGACGCATTGCGCCGGCGGGCGTTTGATTCTTCTCTGCACAGGAATCTGATCAAGGGAGAAAAGAAGATCACTCTGGAGCATGGACTGAGCGGGACGCCCGCAGCGGGGCTGGCTGAGCGGGGACATGAGCTGGAAATCGCGGCAGATTTTTATAATCTGGGGCGGGGGCAGCTGATACTCAGAAATACAGAGGGGGTACTCTGCGGAGCCTCTGAGCCAAGGGCGGATGGGTACGCAGCGGCAATCTGAGCACGGACGCTTGGAATGCTGCCCGGCATTGGATAAACGTTCATTCAGCAGATAAACAGAAGCAAGAAGAGCCGGGGTGCAGGTTATTATACAAAATTCCTGCATCCTGGCTCTTCAGATTGATGTATCTGTGTGATTCAAATACTGCCGGCGGCGGGACTTGAACCCGCACGTCCTTACGGACAACAGATTTTGAGTCTGCATCGTCTGCCATTCCGACACGCCGGCTGACGAAGAGCAGTATAGCAGAAAAAAAGCGGCGCTTCAAGCGGAGGATTCATCTAAATATAAATCAAAATTTACTTTGTGTTCATAACTCGGCCTTTAATTCATAGTATACTAAGACACATCAAAGAATTGGCTCCGTCATGAGCGGAGCCGATGATTTCAGCCGAGAACCAGCGTGTGTGTGTCGGGTGCTTTGTCTCGGATTCAGAGATATCCGGTATACAGCAGAGTGAAGATGGAGGTGTAAGATGCGGGATTCCAGAAGGGTGTTTCGTACTGTGACGGCGGGACTGGCAGCGGCGATGGCAGTTCTTTTTGTGGCCTGCGGCAACAAGAAGGAGACCGTGAAGGTCACGAATGCAGCGGCGGAGACGCAGCAGAGCGCAGCGGAGCAGAAGAGCAGCGATGCAAAGCTCAGCCCGGCACCGGGAGAGAGCTCCGGGGCAGAGGAGAGTGCGGGAAGCGATAAGAGCTCTGCGGGAGTGAAAAAGTTAAGCTCAGAGCTTCAGAAATATGAGAAGAATCAGATATCCATTGCGTATCCCGTGATCTCAGGAATGAAGGACAGCGCGCAGCAGGAGAAGCTGAATGCACATCTGAAGGAGAATGCACTCGCGGTGCTGAGTAATTACCCGGATTCCAGGGAGGCGGTCAATCAGGAGAAGGACAGCCTGAAGGTCAGCTGTAAGCTGATCTCTGCGGATGCCTCTCGCGTGATTGCGGTATACACAGGCGAGTATATGATGGACGGAGCAGCTCATCCGAGCAGGCTTTTCTACACAAATACAGTAGATGTCAAAACCATCTCGGATGTCTCACTTCGCGACGCGGCGGATCCCTACACCATGGCGGCCTATGCGCTGGCGGAGGACGTGCAGCTGAAGGGCGCGGATGAGGAGACTCTGAGGGCGTACCGCGAACAGCAGAAGACGATGTCTGTGGAGCAGTATCAGACCTGTCTCGAGCGGGGAGATTTCCCGCTGAAGAAGGGGGCAGACGGAACTACCGTCACCTGGCCGGATTCCTTCAGCTATGCGGCGGATGGCGCGCTCTATTTTTCTGTTCCCGTCCCGCATGCCATGGGAGATTATGTGATTGTGGAGTATGATATCAGCACGAAGTAGGAATGTGGAAAATTCGGGAATACATGAGGCGGTATGCAGCGTGGACTGTGTGCCGCCTCTTTTTATTCCGCTTTTGCTGTCTTCCGTGATATACTGGACATAATGTTTTTCTGCACAGAGGAGGTGCGCGGTGGATTGCAGAACAGCCGAGTGGGAGATCACCCGCTTTATACAGAACGAGCTCTCGGATGAGGAGGAAGAGGATTTTCTGGCCCATATCCGGGACTGTGCTCTGTGCCGTCATGAGCTGGAGACAAATTATTTTATTGTGGAGGGGCTGCGGCTTCTGGACTCGGACAGCGATGATTTTGATGTGCAGGGAACCATGGAACAGGCGATCCGCGCAGCCTATCAGCGTCTACGGTGGGGACGGGGGCGGAAGATCGCAGAGTATGCCGTGAGTACCATGGTCGCGATGAGCGTCATTGTCACACTGCTGCTGGAGCTGCGTATCTGTTTCTTTTAGAGAGTAAGGCACACGGGAGGATATCTTGGAAAAGCTTGTATTAGTAGATGGACACAGTATCATTAACCGCGCCTTTTATGGCGTTCCGGAGCTCACAAACTCGGCGGGACTGCACACCAATGCGGTCTACGGTTTTCTGAATATACTGTTTAAGATTCTGGATGAAGAGCAGGCAGACTACCTCGCGGTGGCCTTCGATCTCCCTGCGCCGACCTTTCGTCACGAGAAATTTCCGGAGTACAAGGGGACGCGGAAGCCGATGCCGGATGAACTGCGGGAGCAGGTTCCGCTGCTGAAGGAGGTGCTCGGCGCGATGCAGATTCCGACCGTGTCTGTAGCAGGATACGAGGCGGACGATGTGATCGGCACGCTGGCAAAGCGCTTCCAGCAGGAGGGGCTCGAGGTTTCCGTGGTGTCCGGGGACAGGGATCTCCTGCAGCTCTCGGATGAGCATATCCTGATCCGCATCCCGAAAACCTCACGGGGGCAGACCCAGGTTCATGATTATCGTCCGGCGGATGTGAAGGAGCAGTATCAGGTGACGCCGGAGGAATTCATCGACGTCAAGGGTCTGATGGGAGACAGCTCCGACAATATTCCCGGGGTTCCGTCCATCGGGGAGAAGACCGCGACAGCGCTGATCGCACAGTATCACTCCATAGAGAATGCCTGGGCTCATATTGATGAACTGAAGCCTCCGCGCGCGCAGAAGGCGCTGCGGGAGCACTATGAGCTGGCGCAGTTTTCAAAGTGGCTTGCGACGATCAGGCTGGATGTGCCGGTGGAGCTCGCGCTCCCGGATATGAAGCTCGGGAATCTCTATACGCCGGAGGCCTATGAGGAGATCAAGCGTCTGGAATTTCGCTCCATGCTGAAGCGCTTCGATGCGGCCGCGCGTCAGGGAGACGGGAGAAAGGAGCCGGAATTTATCTGTGTCACGGAGAAGGCGGAGGCGGAGAGGCTCAGAAAGGAGCTCGTACAGCATCCTGTACTGGGACTTCAGCTCACTGCGCACGGGCTCTCGGTCTGCGCCTCAGAGGAGCAGGTCTATATTGTAGCGCCGGCAGAGGAGAGGAGGGTAGAGACGCCCTTTGGCGAGGCGACGGTGGTTCCGGCGGAGGACAGCGTGACAGAAGCCTATCTGGATGAGCTGCTGCGGCAGCTCTTTGACAGCGCTGCGACTGTCTATGTGACGGAGCTCAAGTCCATGCTGCATCGTGTCGGAACGGAGGAGAGGCAGAATCTCCGGGACTGCTCCGTTGCGGCCTATCTCCTGAATCCGATGAAGGATGCCTACCGGGCGGAGGATATCGCCCGCGACTATCTGGAGCTTCTGATTCCGGGGGAGAAGGAGGATGCGCGTCTTGCGGATTACTGGACTGGCTTTGCGGCATTTTCAGCGGGGCCTGTGCTGATGCGTAAGCTTCGTGAGGCGGGGATGGAGCCGCTCTATCTTGAGACGGAGCTCCCTCTGACCTATGCGCTGGCAGATATGGAGCTGGCAGGAATCCGGGTGGACGGAGCGCGGCTTAAAAGCTTTGCAGGGGAGCTTCAGAGGGGAATCGAAAGGACAGAGCAGGAGATCTTCTCCGAGACAGGAACAGAGTTCAATATCAATTCGCCAAAGCAGCTGGGAGAGGTGCTCTTTGAGAAGCTGGGGCTTCCGTATGGCAAGAAGACAAAGAGCGGTTATTCCACGGCGGCGGACATTCTGGATAAGCTTGCGCCGGATTACCCTGTCGTGAAGAAGGTGCTGGAGTATCGCATGCTCAAGAAGCTGAATTCCACCTATGCGACCGGACTCGGTGCTTACATTGCGGAGGACGGGCGCATCCACGGGCGCTTCAATCAGACCATTACGGCGACGGGACGGCTCTCCTCGACAGAGCCGAATCTTCAGAATATTCCGATTCGTACAGAGATGGGAAGCCGCATCCGCGATGTCTTTGTGCCGGCAGAGGGCAGGGTCTTTGTGGACGCGGACTACTCTCAGATTGAGCTGCGTGTTCTGGCCTCGCTCTCCGGAGATGAGACTCTGATCGGAGCGTACAGTCACGCAGTGGACATTCATGCGGTCACAGCGTCGCAGGTCTTCCATGTGCCGCTGGAGGAGGTGACTCCGGAGCTTCGGCGGAATGCCAAGGCGGTGAATTTCGGTGTCGTGTACGGCATCTCTGCCTTCGGACTCTCGGAGGGGCTCAGCATCTCCCGCGCAGAAGCAAAGGATTATATTAATCATTACTTTCACACTTATCCGAAGGTCAAGCAGTTTCTGGACAGACAGATCAAGGATGCGAAGGAGAAGGGCTACACGACGACACTCTTCGGAAGAATACGTCCCGTGCCGGAGCTGAAGAGCTCCAACTTCATGCAGAGGGCCTTCGGAGAGCGCGTCGCGATGAACGCGCCAATTCAGGGAACGGCGGCAGATATCATAAAAATTGCGATGGTGAAGGTCAGGCGCAGACTGCTCGCGGAGCAGCTGGACGCACGCATCGTGCTCCAGATTCACGATGAGCTGCTGGTCGAGAGCGCAGAGAAGGATGCGGCCCGTGTACTGGAGCTCCTCAGGGAGACTATGAAGAGTGCGGCAGAGCTGAAGGTTGCGCTTGAGGTGGATGCGCATCAGGGGCATTCCTGGCTGGAGGCACACTGAGATGGTCATAGAGCTGTACGGCGGCGTCGGTTCCGGAAAGAGCGAGGTGCTACGCTATCTCAGAGAACGCTACGGCGCGGAAGTCATAGGAATGGACGAGACCGCGCATGCGCTGTATGAGCCCGGGAAAGAGGGCTACTGCGCGGTGCTTGAGCTGCTGGGGACATCTGTGCTCGATTCGGAGCAGAAGCTGGATCGCGGTAAAATGGCAGATATTCTGTATGCAGATCCTGAGCTCTTCACGGAGCTGAACCGGAGGATTCATCCGCTGGTATACAGAGAGGTGCATCGCAGAATCCGTGCCTCTGCGGCGGCGCTTGTCGTGGTGGAAACCGCGCTTCCGGCCGCCGTGAGGAGTGACAGCTTTGATGAAATATGGTATGTTTATACACCGAAGGATATCCGCGCGGCGCGCCTTAAGGAGAGCCGGGGATATTCGGAGGAGAGAATACGCGAGATCATGGAGAGGCAGCCGACAGAGGCAGCGTACAGAGCGCTCTCGGACTGGGTGCTGGTAAACAGCGGATCCCGGGAGGAGCTGTTTTCCCGCATAGATCAGCGACTGAAGGAGCACAGATGAGGTTTGTCAGCATTGCAAGCGGCAGCAGCGGAAATTCAATTTATGTGGGCACCTCAGACACGCATATACTGGTGGATGCAGGAATCAGCAACCGGAGAATCGAGCGGGGGCTCGGAGAGCTTGGCGTGAAGGCGGATGAGCTGAGCGCGCTGGTTGTGACACATGAGCACTCCGATCATGTAAAGGGGCTCACAGTGTTGATGAAGAAGCATCATGTGCCGCTCTTTGCGACTGCGGGAACGGTCGCAGCGCTGAAGCGAAGCTGCTGCTTTGAGGGCTGTGATGAGGAGCTGATTCATATTGTGCGCGCGGAGGAGCGCTTCTCCGTTGGAGATATGGAGCTTCTTCCTTTTTCCATAGATCACGACGCAGCGGAGCCGGTAGCATACCGGATCGAATCCGGTGGCAGGGCAGTTGCAGTCGCGACAGATATGGGACACTACACAGAGCAGACGGTTGCGCGGCTAGAGCGGCTGGATGCACTGCTCCTTGAGAGCAATCACGACGTTCGTATGCTGGAGGCGGGGCCTTATCCCTACAGCTTAAAGCGCAGAATATTGGGGAATTTCGGGCATCTCTCAAATGAGAGCGCCGGGAAGCTGCTCACGGAGATTCTGCATGACGGATTGAAGCAGATCCTGCTGGGGCATCTCAGCAAGGAGAACAACATTCCAGAGCTCGCCTATGAGACGGTGCGCTGTGAGATCGGCGCGGGAGACTGCCCCTACGGCGCAAATGATTTTCCGATTGCAGTGGCGCAGCGAGACTGCAGATCAGAAATTTATGAGTTTTAAATCTGTCACAGCGGCGCTGTGCGCAGATGGAAGCATGATCCTCTAACTGCATGAAAAAAGCGAAGGAGAGAAATTATGGGAAAGATCATCATTACAGTGCTCGGCAAGGATACAGTCGGTATCATTGCGAAGGTCTGTACTTATCTCGCGGGGGCCCGGATCAATATTCTTGATATCAATCAGACGATCGTGCAGGATTATTTTCACATGATGATGATTGCGGATATGAGCCGTTCGGAAAAGCCCCTGGAGACTGTGATGTCTGAGCTCGATCAGGTCGGCGAGGAGATCGGGGTGAAGATCAGAGTGCAGAAAGAAGAAATATTTACTGGCATGCACAGAATCTGAGTGAGGTGAAGGAATGCTCAATCTAGTTGAGGTAATGGAAACCAATAACATGATCGATCATGATCTCCTGGACGTTCGCACCATCACGATGGGGATCAGTCTTCTGGACTGCGCAGACAGAGAGCTGTCCCGTGTGAATGAAAAGATCTACAATAAGATTCTGAGTTATGCGGGAGAGCTGGTCGGGACGGGAGATGCGATCGCCCGGGATTTTGGCGTCCCCATCGTAAATAAGCGTGTTTCCGTGACTCCGATTGCGCTGGTCGGTGCAGCGGCGTGCAGAACGCCGGAGGACTATGTGACGATCGCGGAGACGCTGGACCGCGCGGCCAAGAAGATAGGGGTCAATTTTATCGGTGGCTACTCTGCGCTGGTGAGCAAGGGAATGACTGCGTCCGACAGACTGCTGATCGACTCCATTCCCATGGCGCTCGCCCGCACGGAGCGGGTGTGCAGCTCCGTGAATCTTGGCTCCACAAAGACCGGACTCAACATGGACGCGGTGCGCCTCATGGGAGAGATCGTGAAGAAAACCGCGGAGGAGACAAAGGACAGGGGATCGCTCGGCTGTGCCAAGCTGGTGGTTTTCTGTAATGCGCCGGACGACAACCCCTTTATGGCAGGTGCTTTTCACGGTGTGACGGAGGCAGAGGCGATCATCAACGTCGGCGTCAGCGGGCCCGGTGTGGTCCGGGCTGCAATCGCAAAGGTGCGCGGAGAAAGCTTCGAAACACTCTGTGAGACGATCAAGAAGACGGCATTCAAGATAACCCGCGTCGGTCAGCTGGTGGCACAGGAAGCGAGCAGACGCCTCGACGTTCCCTTCGGCATCATAGACCTCTCTCTCGCGCCGACACCGGCAGTGGGAGACTCTGTCGCGGAGATTCTGGAGGAGATCGGGCTGGAGAGTGTGGGAGCACCGGGGACGACCGCCGCACTTGCGATGCTGAACGACCAGGTAAAGAAGGGCGGAGTGATGGCCTCCTCCTATGTCGGCGGCCTCTCGGGCGCATTTATTCCGGTCAGTGAGGATCAGGGGATGATAGACGCGGTGACACGCGGAGCCCTCACGATAGAAAAGCTGGAGGCGATGACCTGTGTGTGCTCTGTCGGACTGGATATGATTGCGATTCCCGGCGATACGCCGGCTGCGACGATTTCCGGCATCATTGCGGATGAGGCGGCGATCGGCATGGTGAATCAGAAGACGACTGCAGTGCGTCTCATTCCCGCGTATGGAAAGAAGGTGGGAGATGTTGTCGAGTTCGGCGGACTGCTCGGTTATGCGCCTGTGATTCCTGTGAATTGCTTCGGCTGCGCAGACTTCATAAACCGCGCCGGAAGAATCCCAGCTCCAATTCACTCGTTTAAAAACTGACGCGTTAGCATTGAGCCACGCGAAGCTGAAAAACGCCGTACTGCGTCCGAGCTTGCTCGGAAAGCGGGACGGCATTTTTCAGCTTGAAACGGCGAAAGCCGTGACCTGAGCGCTCTCTGAGCGCGAAGGACGCGGGGCGAGAAGCGTAGTAGGAATCGCGCTGAGCGCTCAGAGAGCGCGAAGGACGCGAGGCGAGGAGCGTAGTAGGAATCGCGCTGAGCGCTCTCTGAGCGCGAAGGACGCGAGGCGAGGAGCGTAGTAGGAATCGCGCTGAGCGCTCTCTGAGCGCGAAGGACGCGGGGCGAGAAGCGTAGCAGGAATTGATTGCGCTGAGCGCTCAGAGAGCGCGAAGGACGCGAGGCGAGGAGCGTAGTAGGAATTGATTGCGCTGAGCGCTCTTACTTTATTCATTGCGAGAAGCGGAAGAGCCGGGCGCACAGCGCCTCAGCTCTTCCGCTTCTCGATTTCTGCGTGAATCAGTTTTGGAACCTCTTCTGCCGGAATATCCAGAGCGACAGAGAGCTCTCCGTTGATCAGAAGATTCAGACGTTTCAGGTAGCGATCATCGATCTCGCTCACTCTCCTTCCGGAGCGGCGCGCCTTTCGTGTCTTACTGTAAATGGACATGGCCAGCTTTACCAGATCTGCGCAGCGGTGACTTTTTGAAGCGGCGCGGTAACGCCCCTCGAGCTCCGTCGTGCGCAATCCCTCAAAGGAATGGACCTCCGCCTGGGAGATGCTGTGAAGGATGGAGAGCGCCTCCTCGCGGGAGATGACCGGCCGCAGCGTCACCTTTGGATTGTTGACAGGAGTATATATGCGGTCATCCTTAAAAAAAATGGGACGCAGAATATAGTAGGTTCTGGGATCTTCCTCCGTGAAGGAGAGCTCACATATATCACTGATCTCGCAGACGCCGGAATCCTCGTAAACGACAAGATCATTTTTACTGAACATAATACACCTCCATGCTTATTAGTATAACACAAATCGAGAAGAGGTGTAAGGGGGCTGAATTGACGGATAATTTATCTGCGAAAGAGCGGTATAAGGGAATTACTTCATCCGTAGCATCACGCTGTCAGCGCATTCTGCGTACTCTCGCTCCCTCGCAGAGTCCCTCGTTGTCGGCGTATGAGATAACGGTATCCCCCTCATTCAGTCCGGAAAGAATCACTGCGTCACTGACTGTCCTGTAGCTGAGCTCCACTGGCGTTTTTACAGCGCGGCCATTGGAAATTGTGTAGACATAGCTTTGCTGCGCCTCTGAAAAGACAGCACTGCCGGGCACAGTCAGGACATTTTCCGCACTGTAGGGGCAGAAGCTTAAGAGTACGCCATAACCGCTTTTATTCTTCAGTGCGAGCTGGGTCTCCTCCGGGAGTGCAACCTTGATATGTACTCTGTACTCTGCGGTTCCGAGTGCAGAGCGTCCGCATGTCGCGTAATCATAGATTTCAGCGATTTCTCCGCTGTATATTTCCTCACTGCCGCGAAGTACGAGTCGAATTGTGACCGGAGTTCCCTTGCTGAGAAAGGGTGCAACTGCGGTCAGGACATCTGCCTCTGCGCAGAGTGTATCTGTGACATCAAGTGTCAGAGCGGGGCTTCCGGCGGAGAGATAGGAGCTCCCGCTGAGCGGGAGTGAGCTGACAATTCCGGCGCGGTCTGCCCGGACAACACATTTTTCGATGCTTTCCCCGAGCTGACGCAGTCTGATATCCATGGCTTCAATCTGCGCGGCGAGTGCTCTGGTATCAGAGCTGTAAAACTGCTCATTCAGAGCTGCATCATCCATACCGGAGGATTTCAGACTGAGCAAACTCTTCCGGCTCTCGCTGTGGCGTTCCCGTGCAGCGGCAGCGGCTGTCTTTTTCATCTCAAAGTCCGCGTGCAGCTCCTCGTATTCGTTGCGGGAAATGGCGCCTGATGAGAGGAGCTCTCCGGCGGCAGCGTATCTGGTCTGCGCCGCTGTCAGTGCCGCCTCGGCGGAGTCTGCCTGCTGTGCGAGCGAGTGAATATATTCTTCTGGGGACAGGGTCATGACGCGGCTGATCTCCGCCTTGTTTTTTTGCGCCTCCAGTCCCGAGCGCTCACTCTCAAGCTGCTCCTTCTGATAGAGATAATCCTGACTGTCAATGATATAGAGCAGAGTGCCCGGCGTGACGGTCTGATTCTCTCTGACTGCGATCCTCTGCACCGGACCGGAGACCTCAGAGAACAGCGTGTATTGCCTTCCGCCGGACAGTACCCCCTCTTCCGTATAGCTGTCCTGTACAGACTTTCTGGTCACTGTGCCTGTTCGTACCGGTACGGCGCGGGCCTGGTGTCGGCGCAGGAAGAACAGCGATAGCAGTGTAAGTACTGCAAGGGCAAGAAACAGTTTTTTGTGCTGATGCAGGTATAGAAGTTTTTTTGACGGCATGGTATCACTCCCGTTCTTTCAGCGCGTCCGTCAGGCGGGCGGCAGAGATGACAGATATCTCCCGGTGAAGGGAGAAGAGAACAATGAAAATGCAGCAGAAGAATGCCAGAACACAGGAGGTAGGGTGGAGGTTTAGTTGAATGTGATAATTGTCCGAGGTCATAAAGCGCTCCAGCAGTCCGCGGACAAGATAGTTTCCGGGCATACCCAGAAGAATACCGAGAAACAGGAGTACCCCCTGCTCTATCAACAGCATCTGTCCGAGCTCCATCTCCGAACATCCCAGCACGCGAAGCGTCGTGAGCTCGGAGATGCGCTCTCTCAGAGTGATGAGAGAGATATTATAGATGAGTATCCCTCCTGCGATGAGAGACATGACTGCGAAGCTGTTGACCATGATGAACATGGAACCCATCATATCCTGATAGGTCTTTACAGACTTTGGCATATCCACGATCCAGCTGATTCTGCCGGCTGAGCGTATATCGGATTTGAGTGAAGCAAAGGCTCCGGGCTTTGCTCTCAATATCAGCTTATTGCAGAGGCGGTCTGTACCGAGCTGATCCGGAAGGGAATCGAGCGCGAGATAGGCTCCGCTCCCGAAGGTCTCCTGTATTACCTGCAGCACAGGGAGCTCGCGGGCCTCGGGGAGAAGACCGGGGATCAGAATGCGTACACGGTCTCCCGCTGAGAGCCTCAGCTTGTCTGCAGTGCGCTGGTTCAGGATGATGCCGCAGCGGGGCGGCGCATGTTCTTTGCCTTCTGCATCAATGATGTGCCAGAGGCGGCTTTTCTCCGGTAGTGCGGTGAGCAGTGCATATTCTGTCAGCGCATCTCGCCGGAAGGCAGCGGGCAGCTGCAGAACCGTTTCGGCCTCTGCGCAGTCTTTGAGCGTCAGGGCTGCGTCTGCTGCCCGCTCCGGGCTCACCGGAGAGTCCAGATGAAGCTGAAGATCGTAGCACTCGATATGCTGAAACTGTTCTCTCAGCATATGATCAACGACTGCGGGATAGGAAAAGAGCACGGAGGCCATGGAAAATGGAAAGGCGACGGCAAGGACGATGAGAAAGCTGCGCAGGGGATTGCGCTGCAGGGAGCGCAGCGCCATGCGGCTTAAGAGAGGCAGTCGCCGGAGCAGGTGTGGCGGGAGGAGAGCATTACCCGCCTTGGCAGGACTCTGCTGACGCATGGCTGCTGCAGGAGCGATGGAAAGTATCCCGTGTGTGCCGCTGAGAACTGCGGCGGTGGAGCTGAATGCAGCGAGCAGGAGCCCATAAAGACGGGGAGTCAGGTAGTCGTGGTACCGGGGATCAGGGAGATTGAAGTAATCACAGTAGAGCCGGAACATGAAGCGGCCGAAAAAACCTGCGAGCAGTCCGCCGAGCAGAGCGCCGCAGACACCGATGAGAAGACCGAGCATGAGATAACCGGAGATGAGTTCGTGGCTGCTGAGTCCGAAGGCCTTCATGGTACCGATGAGTACGCGCTCCTGGTCTATCATTTTTTTGAGAACAATATAGAGCATGAAGACGGAGACCGAGAGAAAGAGCATGGGAAGCATGGTGCCCGTGGCGCGGAGCTCATGGAACTCGTCGTCAACCATCGCGTAACTCGTCTGCTTCGGACGGTCGCAGAGCGATTTCAGACCGTAGGGGGTCAGATGTTCCTGAAGCTCGTGGCGAATATCTTCAAAGCGCACACCGGGAGCGAGAGAGAAGGCAAGCTCCGTGCGCGCGGAGCTGTGCAGCATGGCGCTCATTTTTTCGGGGGAGATCATGGCGATATCGTAGATGGAGCCGTCGGGAATCATGGAGCCGCCGGGCGGCACGGAGTAGATGTAGTCCGGCTGGGAGACCGTTCCGGCGTAGCGGAAGCGGAAGCTCTCTCCGCCGCAGAGCAGGCGCAGCTCAGTTCCGATGGGAAAGCGATAGACCGCGGACATGCGGGGGCCGAGAAAGATATCGTCGGAGCTCTGCATCGGCGCAGAGAGCCGCGGTCGGTTCAGAGTGGCTCCTTCCTCAGAGGAGAGGAGATGTACCGTTACGATATCGTTCAGAGTTTCGGATGCAGGGGCCTCTCCCTCAATGATCCTGAGCTCGGCGGACATCCTTCCGGAGGCAGCAGAGATGCCGGGGATTTCTAAGAGGCGCTGAAGCTCCGCCTCACTGATGCCGCTTACCTCTGCGAAGAGATCGGAGAGCTGCTGCGCGGCGTAGTAGGCGGAGATCTGGTTCTTAAGGTTCAGAAGAGTGTCCTCCATCGCGACCATGACAAAGATGCCCAGCGCGATGATCAGCACAGCACCGAGCAAAGAGCCTCTGTTTTTGACTGCAAGCCGCAGCACATTTTTCTGAAATTGCTTCATAGCATCTACCAGTCGACCGCATCCGGGGAGAGCGGCGTCTCATTTTTTTCGATGCGCTCCAGCATTCCGTCCTTGAAGTAGAAGATGCGATCTGCGATTTTAGCGATATTTGCATTGTGTGTGATCAGTACAACCGGCTTTCCGTATTTTCTGCAGAAGCTGTGAATCAGCCGCAGCACCTGAACGCCGGTTTTGGAGTCGAGTGCGCCGGTCGGCTCGTCACAGAGCAGGAGATCAGGGTTCTTGCAGAGGGCCCTTGCGATGGCGATTCGCTGCTGCTCTCCGCCGGATAGGCGACTGGGGAAGTGGTGTGCGCGGTCTGCGAGTCCGACCTCGGAAAGCAGCTCGGCGGGGCTCAGCGGCGTCTCACTGAGCTCGGCCGCGAGTTCGATATTCTCCAGTGCCGTGAGTCCGGGGAGCAGGTTATAGAACTGAAAGACAAAGCCGATATGCTTTCTGCGGTAGTGGGAGAGCGATGGCTGGTCGCTCCAGTCTACAGGCCTTCCCTGATAGCGGAGTGTACCGGAGCTGGCAGTCTCGATGCCTCCGAGTATATTCATCATGGTGCTCTTGCCGGAGCCGGAGGGGCCCAGTATGACGATGAGCTCCTTTTCTTCCACTGTGAAGGAGACTCCGCGCAGCGCATGGACGCACAGCTCGCCGAGCATATAGTCCTTGGTGATATTCTCCGCACAGAGTACTGTGTTCATAGCACCTCCAGATAGTGGTTAGCCATAGCTATTATGAGTATATCATCTGAGGGCAGGAGCTTCAAGGGAGCAGAGGCTGTGTGTTTTGAATATTTATTTATATATGCCTGATTGTAAGATGTGGGCTATTGTTCCGAATGCAATTAATTCTATAAATTTATATATATACTTGCAATTTTCGTTAAAAATATATAAAAATATATGTGGAGAGTGAGTTGAAAAAGATGATTAAAGGCTACTAACTGATGGGAAGATCATAATGAAGATTGCACGTAAGGATCAGATTATACATTTAGTGACAGAAAACAGAATCGTAAAGGCAAATGAGCTTGCGGAAAAGTTTCAGGTCTCCATGGAGACGATACGCAGAGATCTGGAGCAGCTGGAGAAGGAACAGATTGTGCGCAGGGTACATGGCGGTGCAGTCTTAAATGTAGCGAGCGGGATAGAACCGGACTATTCTTATCGAGAAATTAAAAACTATGAACAGAAAATTATGATAGGAAAAAAGGCGGCAGAGCTGGTAAAAGATGGGGATACGATCATCATTGATATTGGCACTACAACCTTGCAGATGGCGAAGTTTTTGAGGGGGAAAAGCATTACAGTATTTACAAACTCGATCAAATTCGCTCAGGAGCTCATGGATGAGGAGAAGGTTCAGCTTTATCTGCTGGGAGGCAAGGTGAGAAGAGGGGAGGGGTCGACCTCTGGATTTATGGCAGAGGATCATGTGGATCTCCTGTTGGCAGATAAATTGTTTTTGGGTGTGGCGGGACTTGATGAGCGTATGGGAGTGATGGATTTTCATATTGAGGAGTGCAATTTAAGACGGCACTGTGTAAGCCACAGCAAGGAGATCATAGCACTTGCAGATTATTCTAAGGTGGGACAGCGTGCGCTGAATCAGGTTTGCCTTCCTGAAAAGATAGATATATTGATTACGGACGAGCGGGCAGACAAGCAGATATTAAAGCGTCTCAGGGAGCGTGGAGTGGAAACGGTCATTGCCTGAGTGCTTTTTGAAGGCTTAAGGATAGTATAAAATATAGGATTTTATATAAATTCAAAAATATGGATGTGGGATAAATTGTGAATAATATTTATACCCACATTTTTATTTGCAAAAAAATAGTAAAAATGCCTAAAAAAATCCGGGATAGTGGATTTGCACAAAAAACAAATGTGTGATAATGATACGTATACAGATAATACAGTTTAAAAATACCTTAAGAGTGACAGAAAGGAGAAGAGGCATGTCTTTTGATCGAATTTTGATGTGGGTAATGGCGATTGGAATACTAATCGGAGCCGCAGATAAAATCAGCGGTAATCACCTGAAACTCGGAGATAAATTTGATGAAGGCTTTCAGGCAATTGGATCTTTAGCACTGGGGATGGTCGGAATTGTATGTCTTGCACCTGTAATTTCTTCTGCTTTAGGTCCCGTCATTGTTCCGCTGTTTCGCACATTTGGTGCCGATCCGGCTTTGTTTGGATCAATACTGGCGAACGATATGGGAGGGTATACATTGGCAATGGAACTTGCCCAGAGTGAGGAGGCGGGTCTCTTTGCCGGAAATATTGTTGCTTCAATGCTGGGGTGCACATTGGTTTTTTCTATTCCGGTTGGTTTGGGACTGATTGAAAAGGAAGACAGGGAATACTTTTCCAATGGACTGCTGATTGGTCTTATAACCATTCCGATTGGGTGTCTGATCGGTGGTTTGATTGCTGGATTTCAATTACATATGCTTATTATGAATACGCTTCCAGTACTTGTTCTTTCTGCACTGCTTGCACTCGGATTAAAGCTGATTCCAGAAAAAATGATCAAGGGATGTACAATTTTTGGCCAACTGATTACGATTGTAATTTATGTGGGTTTAGCCTGTGCTGCCTTTGAGTTTATAACTGGAATGGTAATCATTCCGGGGATGGCGCCGATTATGGAAGGAATGGAGATTGTGGCTGGAATTGGAATTGTTCTGCTCGGAACTTTTCCTGTGCTTACAATTCTCACAAAGGTTTTGGATAAACCTTTAAATGCCATTGGGCAGAAATTGGGAATGGATGCGACGAGTGCAGCTGGTCTTGTGTTTACTCTGGCAAATTCAGTTCCCGTATATACTATGATGAAAGATATGAAAAAACGAGGGATTATTATTAATACTGCATGGTTGGTTCCTGCAACGGCAGCGCTGGGCGATCACCTTGGATTTACGGCGGGCGTTCAGCCTGGCATGATCACACCTGTTGTGGCAGGCAAGTTATCTGCGGGTGTCGCAGCGATAGCTCTGGGATTTATTATGACAAAAAATATGAAGGAGGCATGAACTATGGGAAAATATTATCTGGGCCTGGATCAGGGGACTACTGGTACGACTGCAATGATTTTTGATGAGAGCTGGAATCCTGTTGCGCGTGGTTATAAAGAACATACACAGTACTATCCTCAACCCGGCTGGGTTGAGCACGATCCCATGGAAATATGGAAGAGCTGTCTGGATACAATTGATCAGGCTGTTCAGCAGGCCGGAATTCATGCCGAAGAGCTGAGCTGCATGGGTCTTGACAATCAGGGTGAGACAGTGATGCTCTGGGATAAAATTTCCGGAATACCGGTGTATAATGCAATTGTGTGGCAGGATCGTCGCACTGCATCAGAAGCAGATAAGCTTGCTGAAAAGCATCAGGACATGATACGTGAGAAGACGGGGCTGGTTATAGATGCCTATTTCAGTGCCACAAAGATCAAGTGGATTCTGGATCACGTGCCAGGTGTCCAAGAAAAGTTGGCGCAGGGGCGTCTGGTGGCCGGAACTCTGGATACATGGATGATATGGAAGCTTACGCATGGAAAAGTTTTTGTAACTGATCAGACAACAGCGTCCAGGACGATGCTGTTTAACATCCATACCGGAGAGTGGGATCAGGAGATTTTGGATGCGGCTGGAATTCCAAGAGAGATACTTCCGGAGGTAAAGGACAGCGCTTATATTTATGGATATACTGATCCATTGGATTTCTTTGGAGCCTCCATTCCAATTTCCGGATCTGTAGTAGATCAGCAGGCGGCATTGTTTGGACAGGCCTGTTTTCAAAAAGGCATGATCAAGACTACGTACGGAACAGGAAGTTTTATGTATATGAATACGGGGGATCAGCTGGTCTATTCAAAGAATGGACTGAATACAGCAATTGCGTGGGGGCTGAACGGAGGAAAGCTCGATTATGCCCTGGATGCAGATATTTATATTGCAGGTGCAGCTGTACAGTGGCTCAGGGATAAACTTAAGATTATTGCTCACGCTGCGGAGACGGAAGAAATCGCAAAATCTGTTCCAGATACCGGAGGTGTATATTTTGTGCCGGCATTTGCAGGACTTGCGGCTCCTCACTGGGATCAGTATGCACGGGGAACGATCGTTGGAATAACAGGTGGAACGACAAGGGAGCAGCTCGTGCGAGCCACACTTGAGAGCATTGCCTATCAGGTGAAAGACAATCTTGATGTCATGGAAAAGGATTCAGGAATTAAAGTTGAAGTAATGCGTGTCGATGGCGGGGCGACGGCAAATGATTTTCTGATGCAGTTCCAGGCAGATATACTGGGGATTCCGGTCGAGGTTCCAGAGATTACGGATACGACGGCACTCGGAGCGGCGTACCTTGCTGCTTATGGAATCAATGAGTTCTCCAGCTTTGATGAGCTGTCTGGAAAATGGAAGCTGCATAAGCGCTTTGAACCAAACATGAGTGAGGAGAGACGTCAGGAGCTGATGCGCCAGTGGCACAGAGCAGTAAAGAGAGCTTTGGCTTGGGCGGAGACTGATAAGGAGGAAGTATAATGAAGACAGATGTCGTGATCATAGGCGCCGGAGCAGTGGGGTGCGCCATTGCCAGGGAGCTTTCCAAGTATCGGGTCAAAGTCACTGTCGTAGATATGAGAGATGATATCGGAGGAAATGCTTCGAAGTCGAACAGTGCAATTATTCATACTGGTTATGATGCAAAGCCCGGGACGCTGGAGTCTCAGCTGGTGGTCGCGGCAAATCCCATGTATGATCAGCTGACAAAGGATCTGGATGTTCCTTTCAAGCGTATTGGTGCTATACTTCCGGCTTTTAATGAAGAACAGTTTGCACAGCTGCCGGCGATCAAGGAGAAGGCTTTTCTGAATCGCGTGTATGATGTAGAATATCTGTCTCGAGAGGAGCTGCTCGAACGTGAGCCGGAATTAAATCCGGAGGTGCTCGGCGGGTTGTATATACCGAGAGAGAGTATCATTGACCCATTTATCTTAGTTCAGGCATTGGCAGAAAATGCCTATGAAAATGGAGTGAATTTTCTTCTAAATACCAAAGTTACAGATATACGGGTCAGAGATGGGGCGGTCCGGGAAGTTGTCACGAGCGGCGGAGTGATAGAGACAGACTTTATAGTGAATGCAGCGGCGTTGTACTGCGATGAGATTGCTGCCATGGTTGGCAAGGCGGATTATAAAGTTGTCGCGCGAAGAGGACAGTTTTATATTCTTGATAAGAATACCAGCTGTAAGGTAAATCACATTGTTCTTCCCATTCCGACAAAGATAACCAAAGGCAAGCTTATGACACCGACAATACATGGCAATATGCTGGTTGGACCGACTGCAGAGGATCTGCAGGACAAGCTGGATGCCTCCACAACGACAGAAGGGCTTGAGAGTATTTATGAAGATGTGAGAAAGATGATTCCGCGGGTCAATGTGCGTGATACAGTCACACAGTACAGCGGACTTCGTCCAAATCGTAATCCCGAGGGTTTGCAGGTGGATGTTTACAATGATCTGAAGGGCTATTTGAATCTCTCCGGTGTGCGTTCTACCGGGCTTACGCTTAGTGTCGCTATGGGGAAATATGCAACAGAAAAGCTTAAGGAAATCGGATGTGAACTGAGACTTAAAGATAACTTTAAAAAGACGAGAAGAGGGATCCCGCGTTTTCACGAGCTGAATACAGAACAGAAAGAAGCCCTGATTCTTGAAAATCCGTTATACGGCAATGTCATCTGTCGCTGCGAGACGATCACGGAGGGAGAGATCCTAGATGCGATACACAGGCCGCTGGGGGCAAAAACTGTGGATGCGGTAAAACGCAGAGTCAGAGCCGGAATGGGACGCTGTCAGGGCGGATTCTGTGGCCCAAAGGTGATAGAGATACTCGCGCGGGAGTGGAAGATTCCCGTGGAGGAAGTCAATAAGAACCTGAAGGGGTCCAATATGGTGGTCGGCAAAAACAAATAAGGTCGTAAGCAGCTTGAACGGAGGAAGCAGATGTATAATTTGAAATGCGATGTTGCGGTAATCGGAGCTGGACCTGCTGGTCTCGCCGCTGCCGCCGCCGCCAAAAAAGAAGGCGCAAAAAGCGTATTAATCATAGAGCGCGATGAAAGTATAGGTGGAATTTTGCAGCAGTGTATTCACCCGGGCTTCGGACTTACATATTTCAAGGAAGAGCTGACGGGACCGGAGTATGCCGGAAGATTTGCAAAAGAGGCCATGGAACTCGGTGTAGAGTTTCTGATGAATTCCATGGTGCTCGAGGTGAATGAAAAGAGCGGCTGTGTGCTGTGTACAAGCCGTGAGCACGGTATAACAACGGTGCAGGCGGGGAGTATTGTTCTTGCTATGGGTTGTCGGGAGAGAACCAGAGCGATGATTCAGATCCCCGGCTCCCGTCCCGCAGGCATTTATACAGCGGGAACTGCCCAGAGGTTGATAAACCGCCAGAATGAGATGGTAGGCAGGAAGATTGTGATACTTGGTTCAGGGGATATCGGAATGATTATGGCTCGCCGTATGACGCTCGAGGGGGCAGAGGTACTGGCGGTCATTGAGTTAATGGATTATTTGGCGGGACTTACGCGCAATAAGGTGCAGTGTCTGGATGATTTTGGTATTCCGCTCTATTTATCTCATACAATCACAAAGATTGAAGGTTATCAGAGAGTGGAAGGGATATATTATGCCGCAGTGGGGGAGGATAAGAAGCCGATTCCGGAGACGGAAAAATATATTGCCTGCGATACTTTGCTACTTTCTGTAGGATTGATTCCGGAGAATGAGCTGACCAGAACCGCAGGAATCCAGATCAATCCAGTTACAAATGGACCCGAAGTGAATCAGTATATGCAGACCTCGGCAGAGCGGGTCTTTGCCTGCGGTAATGTAGTGCATGTCAATGATCTGGCAGATAATGTAAGTGAGGAGAGTATCAGAGCCGGGCAATATGCAGCACGCTATGTACAGGGGAGACTGCCAAAAGAGGAAAAAAAGATTCGCTGCGAAACGGGTGAAAATGTTCGCTATATTTGTCCTCAGAGTCTCAGTGCAAGCGGAGAGAATGAAAAGGTCAGCCTGTACTTCCGGGTGCGGGAGCCGGAGTTTGGAGTGAAGATTGTTGCGCATTCCGGAGCAAAGCTTTTGGCTTCTAAAAAACGCCAGAGAGTGAATCCGGGGGAGATGGAACATCTTGAGCTGAACTTGAGCGAAATTGAAAACGATACTGTCAAAATAAGTATCGTCAGGGAGGCTGGATAAGCATGAAAAAAGATATTATCTGTACAGTATGTCCACTGGGTTGTCATATTGCAGTGGAAGGAGAGGGAGAAAAGATTATATCAATGGAAGGGTATGGCTGTGCCAGAGGGAAGCAGTATGCAACGACAGAATTTTCTCATCCGGTGCGCATACTGACTTCCACAATTCGGACTGACAGTGATAGAATTCCGTTGATTCCTGTAAGAAGTTCAGAGCCACTACCAAAAGAAATGTTGATGAATTGTATGGTGGAGATTCGTAAGTGCAGAGTGCATTTGCCGATTCGTAGCCATGAGATATTAATTTCAGATATTTGTAATACGGGTATTGATATAATAGCAACAGCAGATATAAGCTAAACCTTTACACAATCACAATCTGCTGTTCATAGAGGTTGGGAGAGCTGATTCTGCTCTGCTCAAATAAAAGCAAATTCTGTAGTGCGGCGGGTGTGCCCAGAAGCTGTGGCGCATCTGCCGCCTTACTTATGGTGGGAAGGGAGCTGGGATCCTTTAATCGATAAACTTGCAGATTTCACATTTCCTTTTATATAATGGCGAGAGATTTCATCTGTTGCTCGAATATTGAGGTCAGGGGGTAGGGGTGATGCTGAAGCTTCGCACAAAAATTGCAATGCTGGTGTGCAGTGTGGTTGCAGCTATTTTATTACTGAATCATTATCCGGTTTCCATGAATCTGAGGCAGACTGTGGCGCAGACGAGTGGCTCGGCCCTCCTGGATCTGACACAGCAGTTTGCGGACTCAGAGGAGCTGAGGCTGGCGATACAAAGCGCTGACAGAGCACGACTTGCCCAGCTCGCAGCACGCCTGGAATCCTGCACAAACTGCTCCGGGCTCGCTGTCTTGTCTGAAGATGGCGGCCTTTTGTATAATTCACAGCAGGACGGTATTGAAACGGAAATTCTCCAGGAGAGAAAAATAATTTCGGAGGCGCGGGGGTATTGTCTGCTGAATCCCGACAAAAAGAACGCTGCGCTCTATGCAGAAAGTGTTATTTCGGATGGAGTCGGAGGAAGTGTCGGAATTGTCGTCGCAAAGCTAAAATATAGTCATAATCAGGAGGGACTTCAAAAGGCGCAGAGAGAGCTGAATGCTATGACGATACTGGTTATGCTGATTGCGCTGCTTTTTGTCTGGGATCTCACGGATCGTATCAAGGGGACGCTGCTTAATCTGGAGCCTGCTGAGATTGCCAAGCTCCTTGTAGAGCGAACTGCTCTGCTCGATGCAGTTCGTGACGGAATACTGACTGTGGATGAGAGCGGAAACATTGTCCATGCAAATAGGAGAGCGCATCAGATGTTTTTTCGCGGCAGCTACCACAAGGCCGATATGACGGAGGATCCTATATCCGATGGCAGTGCTGCCGCAGAGCAACATAGCGAGCCGGCGAAGTTTTCCGACCTCTTTCGGGATATTCCTTTTGAGAATATGCTCCTTCGTAAGGAGTCGCTCTTTGACTACGAATGCAGAGTTGGGGGAGATAGCTGTTATGTGAATTTTATTCCGATTGAGGTGGATGGCTCGCCGCAGAGGAGTCTTCTCATCACCTGCCGCCCCAAGCAGGAGCTGCTGCGCTTTGCGGAGGATATCACCGGAGTGCGCAGCTATGTAGAGGCATTGCGTGCACAGATGCATGAATTTAATAACAAGCTACAGGTGGTCTCCGGTTTGGTGCATGAACAGCAATATGAGGAACTTAAGGAATATATAGATGGTCTGATTCATCTGAAGCAGCGAGAAAAGGAGTGTATCAACGGCAGAATCAAGGATCCTATCCTTTCAGCTTTTCTGCTCAGTAAATTTGATCGGGCAGCAGAGCAGAAGGTGGATCTTATTCTGACGGGACGCTCTGGCTGCGGAAGGATAGAAAACGACGCGCTTGTGCAGGATATCGTTGTGATAAGTGGGAATCTCCTGGAAAATGCCTTTGATGCGACACAGGGCTGTGCCATGCGGACAGTGACAATGGAACTTATTGAGCGGCAGAATGATATCATGATTTCGGTGTGGAACTCCGGAAATCCGATTGATGAGGGACTGATAGAGCACATTTTTGAGTATGGTGTAAGCAATAAAGTAAATGGAAATGGGATTGGCCTGTATCTTGTGCAGAAGGCCTGTGCGCGGCACAGCGGCTATGTGACGGTATCCAGCGACCCACAGTCCGGTACAGAATTTGTAGCACATATTTCAAAGGATGTGTAGCAGAAGCAGAAAGACAGGAGGATGGGAATGTATCAGGTACTGATTGTAGAGGACGATCCTCAGGTGGCGCGTATCACAGAGGAATTTCTGAGACAGAGCGGCTATGGTATTGCCGGAATTGCGGGAAATACAGAGGAAGCGCTCAGTTGTCTCAGACAGAATAAGGTTCAGCTTGTGTTGTTGGATATCTATCTTCCGGGGGCTTCCGGGCTTGAGGTACTGAGGAAGCTCCGCACGGAACAGGCTAAAATTGAGGCGATTATAATTTCCGCGGCAAAAGATGGGGAGAGGATACGCGAGGCCTTCAGTATGGGCTGTGTCGATTATATTATAAAGCCCTTTACTTACACGAGACTCACGGAAGCGCTCTATAAATTTAAGGAGCGCTGTGAGCTGCTGGGAAAGCTGTCTCTTGAGCAGAGTGAGGTGGATCGTTTGTCCGGGCAGAACCGGGGCGAAACGGATATGGTGGAGCTATCTCTTCCAAAGGGGATTGACAGGAATACATTGCAGCGGATTGCAGAGGAGCTGATCGGCAGAACAGAGGCATTCTGTGTACAGGAATTGGCAGAGCGGATGGAATTTTCCAGAGTTTCCGTGAAGAAGTATCTGGATTTTCTTACAAAAGAAAAGATTCTTAAGAAGACTTACATTTATGGAAGTGTCGGGCGGCCGCTGAATGAGTACAGAGTCATAAGAGAGCCTGCTGAACTGCGGCGTCTGACACAGATTAAGGCACTGGATCCCGCTTAAATTATTTACATAATTCACTCTTTATTTACAAAAGCAGAAGGAAGGCACAACAGCAGCTATACTGACAGACGGAGATGGGCTGCTCCAGTAAACAGAAGGGAGCTTTTGATGTTACATTTTGAACAGGCTTGTGAGCGCTTGTTCTCGCTGAAGAAAAATAACAGCTCAGTGCGAACGGAGGTGCTGGCAGGTATTACAACCTTTGCTACCATGTCCTATGTACTGGCAGCGGTTCCCAATATGCTCAGTGGTGCAGGACTTCCGAAGGGGGCCATCCTGACCATGCTCATTCTAATGATTGCAGCCTGCAGCATAGCGATGGCACTGTACACAAATCGCCCTTTTGCGTTGGCGCCAGGAATGAGTTCTGTTGCAGTGATAGGATCTACCATCAGAGAGGTTGGAATTCCGGTTGATGTTGCTTTTGGTCTGGTTTTCCTGAGTGGAATGATCTTCTGTTTTATCACCTTTATAGGCCTCAGAGAGTTGGTAGTGAATGCCATTCCGGCAAATGTCAAGATCTCAATCAGCGCGGGTATAGGGCTCTTCATTGCTTTGATCGGTCTGAAGGCAGGAGATGTTGTTGTGACGGGAGGAAACGGATCTCTGAGTTTTGGAGATCTGAATTCTCCTAAATGTTTTCTTTTTGCGATCGGCTTTGTAGTACTGCTGATATTGGAGGCAAGACGTTTTCGCGGAAGCATGATTGTCTCCATACTGGTTGTCACATTGTTGGCCATTCCGTTGAATCAGACCGTGGTTCCGGACAGCATGTTTCAGTTGCCTGTGAGCCCGGCTCCTATCTTGTTTCGTATCAATATTCTTGGGGCATTGAAGCCGGAGTATTTCCCCTGGCTTATCACTTTCTTTGTCCCGGATTTTTTCGGAACGATGGGCATCATTCTTGGCGTCGCCAATCGGGGAGGCTGGCTGGATGAACAGGGAAATATGCCGGGAATCGAGCGCTGCTTTAAAGTGGATTCAGTATCCACTGTGACTGGAAGCTTCTGCTGTATGCCGGTTATGACGACTTATTTGGAGTCCGCAAGCGGCGTGGAGGATGGAGGCAGAACCGGTCTTACATCGCTTACGACCAGCATCCTCTTTGTGTTGATGCTACTCTTTACGCCATTGGCGCTTATGATTCCCGCAGTGGCGACAGGACCTGTCCTGACCTTTATCGGCCTTCAGATGCTGGGGTCAATGAAAAATATAAATTATGAGGATATTTCAGAAGCGGTTCCGGCATTTATCGCAGTTGCAATGACAATATTTACTAATAATATAGCCAATGGTCTCTCGCTTTCTGTATTGTCTTATGTGATATTGAAGCTGGCGTCGGGAAAGCGAAGGGAGCTGCACCCTGCGATGTACAGTCTGGCTGCATTTCTTGTCTATTATCTTTCAACTCTGTTGTAGCAGGGATAAAGATGGCAGTTTTCCTGTGTTCTCATAGCGCGCAGAGAAGATAGGATTGTTGTAATATGATATAGAAATAGAAAAGGAAGGGGAATTTATGAGTTCATTCAGCAGCAGTCTTGAACAAAGATTTCAATTGAGTCAGAATAATACGAATATTCGTACGGAAATACTGGCTGGTATCACGACCTTTGCCACTATGTCTTACGTATTGGCGACCATTCCCAATATGCTGGAGAAGGCCGGACTCATGCGCGGTGCAGTGCTTACAGCACTCATACTGGCAATCGTTGTATGCAGCGTGGTGATGGCGCTTTATACGAACCGTCCGTTTTGCCTGGCACCCGGTATGAGCTCGGTTGCAATACTGAGCTCAATTGATTCGATCGGAATGCCGGTAGAGACAGCATTCGGATTGATCTTTATTGAAGGTGTGATCTTCGTTATTATTTCATTTGCCGGACTCCGGAATATTATTGCAACTGCGATTCCTGCAAGTATTAAGATCGCTTTAAGTGGTGGGATTGGACTTTATATTGCCCTGATCGGATTGAAGTCAGGTGGAATTGTTGTGTCAAGTGAGAAGAACACGCTGATTTTTGGTGATCTCAGTACAGCGAAGGCCCTGATGTTCGGAATTGGATTTCTGCTGGTTCTGATCTTTGAAGCAAAAAAAATCAAGGGCAGTATGATCCTGTCTATTATTATTGTGACATTAATCGGGATCCCACTGGGAGTCACCAAGCTTCCAACCAGTTTACTGAACCCGCCGTCCGGTATCGGGCCGGTCAGTTTTCGTATTGATGTGCTGAGTGCCTTAAAACCACAGTATTTTCCGTGGCTGCTTACTTTCTTTGTTCCGGATTTCTTTGGAACGATGGGAATCATACTTGGCGTTGCCAATCAGGCTGGCTGGCTCGATGAGAATGGAGACATGCCGGGTATTGAGAAGTGCTTTAAGGTGGATTCTCTCTCAACTGTACTGGGAAGCTTCTTCTGCATGCCGGTTATGACTACTTATCTTGAGTCTGCGAGCGGCGTAGAGGATGGTGGACGTACAGGACTCACTGCGATTACAAGCAGTATCCTGTTTGCACTGATGATTCTTTTTACACCTCTGGCACTCATGGTTCCGGGAGTGGCAACCGGTCCGGTACTCACTATTATCGGTTTTCAGATGTTGAGCTCTATGAGAAGCGTGGATTACAGTGATAAGACAGAGTGCCTTCCGGCGTTTATTGCAGTTGCCATGACCATACTGACCTATAATATCGCAAATGGTATGGCGCTTTCTATTGTTTCATACCTGATTATGAAGCTTGCGGCAGGAAAATCAAAGGATATTCCGGCTCCGATGTATGCGGTTGGTGTCTGCATGCTGTTTTATCTTTATACTCTGATTTAAGCGCAGGTACCGCAACAGCAGATATAGGCTGAGTCTTCACACAATCACAATCTGCTGTTCATAGAGCCTGGGAGAGCTGATTCTGCTCTGCTCAAATAAAAGTGAATTCCAGAGTGCGGCGGCGTGTGCCTCCGCCTGAAGGAGAGAGAGTGCGGCGGGTGTGCTAAGGAGCTGTGGCGCATCTGCCGCCTTACTTATGATAGGAATGGAGGAGTGCTCTTTCAGTGCGGAGAGCAGTTCGGCGGAATCTCTGCGAAAACCGAGAAGACGGGCATAGGGGGCAGAACTGCAGCTTTTCCAGAGCTGCATCTGCTCCTTTGTTATGCCAAGAAAAATATGGGTCAGAGCCCGCGCAATGCGTGTGTGCGTATATTGGCGCGTCTTCAGAGCATTGACCAGCGTCTCGTAGCTCTCATACTGTAATCTGCTCTTGGCAATGCGGGCGGCCAGTTCTCCAGAGACATCTGCAAAGTCGGAGAGCGCGCGGCCTTCATAGAGCAGATTCAGAATACGGCGCTCCAGAGCGGCGCAGAGTCTGTCGGGAGAAAGCGGGGGGACTGTGGAGAAGAGCTCACAGGCCTCCTGCGGCATATAGTCGCTGAGAGCGGAAACGGAGCTGCCTTGAAGGAGCTGTCCTCGCAGCGCTGTGGCGGAGGCAAAATCTCCGTGGAGAACAGGATCATGATAGCCGGAGCCTTTTCGCTCCACGCAGCAGAGCTGAAGCTCCGATGAGAGGGTGCGGATCGCATGGGCGTACTCGAGAGCCAGTATATTGTTTGGCTGCATGAGCAGCTCCTTTGTGCGGAGCAGCAGCTCAGGAGCTGCACCGGCAGAGCGGAGATCGTCGAGGATTGCTGCGAGACGCGCCTCCGGGAAGCTGAGACCGTCCTTCAAGCTGCACTGAAGGCTGTGCTGAAAGATGGGAGACTCCTCGCTGATACAGTCGGTGAGCAGAGAGAGCTCTGCCGAAGAAGCATCCTCTGTGCCGCAGGAGAGCTGCTGAATGCCGAGAGAAGAGAGGAGCGAGACCGCGAAGCGAGCATAATCCCGGGCAGAGGCGGAGGAAAAGGGGGAGGGAAGCTCAAATACAGCATCTGCACCGCAGCGCAGCGCCGCCTCGGCGCGCAGTCTGCTGCTGTAGATGGCCGGCATGCCCCGCTGCACAAAGTGCCCGCTCAGCACTACAACGCAGTAGGAAGCACCTGTCATGGCGCGTGCATTGCGCATCTGGTAGAGGTGTCCGTTATGGAAAGGATGATACTCGGCAATAATACCCACAATTTCAGCAAGATTCATCATAAAAACCTCCTGTACTGTCAAAAATACAGATATACAGCTTGTATATGTTTGCGCTTGTGGACTATAATCGGAATCAACAGGCATTTCAATGGCGATTATATAATTGAAAGGGGAAACAGACAATGAATATTCTGGTGATGAACTGCGGAAGTTCTTCTCTGAAGTATCAGCTGATCGATATGGAGAATGAGCGTGTGCTTGCAAAGGGCCTCTGCGAGAGAATCGGAATCGAGGGATCCCTGCTGACCCACACACCCGCAGGCGGCGAGAAGATGAAATTTCCGGCTCCGATGCCAAGTCATAAGGAAGCCATCCGGATGGTTCTGGATGCTCTGATCAATCCGAACCACGGCGTAATCAAAAGTGCGGAGGAGATCTCTGCGATTGGTCATCGCGTGGTGCATGGCGGAACCTACTACAGTGAGTCGGTTCTGATCGATGAGAGCGTGAAGCAGGCGATTCGCGACTGCTTCGACCTCGCGCCGCTTCATAACCCGGCAAATCTCATGGGGATCGAGGCCTGCGAGGCTGCGATGCCGGGCAAGCCGAATGTCGCAGTGTTTGATACAGCCTTTGGTATGAGTATGGCGGAAAAGGTCTATCTCTATGCGCTTCCCTATGAATACTATGAGAAATATAAGCTGCGCCGCTACGGCTTCCACGGAACCAGTCACGGTTTTGTATCCAGTGAGGCCATCAAGTTCGGCGGACTGGACCCGAAGAACGCAAAAGTGATCGTGTGCCATCTCGGAAACGGCGCTTCAGTCTCTGCCTCCATCGGCGGAAAGTGCGTCGATACTTCGATGGGACTCACTCCGCTCGAGGGACTGATCATGGGAACCCGCTCCGGAGATCTGGATCCGGCCATCCTTCAGTTTATCTGCAAGCATGAGAACCTGAGCATTGATGAGATGCTGAATGTGCTGAATAAGAAGTCCGGCGTGCTTGGTCTGTCCGGCGGCGTGTCCAGTGACTTCCGTGATATTGATGATGCGGCAAATGCAGGCAACCAGCGGGCGGCTGTCGCATTGCAGGCGTATACCTATCGCGTTGCGAAATACATCGGCGCCTATGTGGCGGCGATGAATGGTGTGGATGCGATTGCCTTTACTGCAGGTGTCGGTGAAAACGATGCGACCATGAGGAAGAATATCTGCTCCTATCTGGGTTATCTCGGCGTTGAGATTGATGACGAAAGGAATCATGTGCGTGGAGAGCTGAGACTTATTTCCGCAGACAGCTCAAAGGTCAAGGTGTTCCTGCTTCCGACCAATGAGGAACTTGCAATTGCCAGAGATACGCTTCGTCTCGCAGGGAAATAAACTGTTTTCAGGACGGAAAAAATTTAAAACAGGCTCAGAGGCCAAAGAGACCGGCATTCTGCCGACACAGAAAGACGAGGATGAGATATGTATACATTTGGAACTATGATTCACCAGCTGAAGGAGAACCCGAAGACCATTGTTTTTACAGAGGGCACCGATGCAAGAATACTTGAGGCGGCTTCCCGTCTGCTTGCAGGTAATTTTCTGACTCCCATTTTACTCGGCAGCAAGGAGGCCGTGGAAGAGGCGGCGGAGACAGAGGGATACAACATCCGGGGGGCACAGATCATAGATCCGGAGAAGTTCGATCGCTTTGAAGAGATGGTGGAGCTCTTCTGTGAGATCAGAAAGAGCAAGGGCATGACCCCGGAGCAGGCCAGAAAGATCTTAAAGAGCGGAAACTACTTCGGTACGATGCTCGTGAAGATGGGAATCGGAGACTGCCTGCTGGGAGGCGCGACCTATTCTACAGCAGATACCGTGCGTCCTGCCCTGCAGATCATCAAGACCAAGCCGGACAACAAGATCGTGTCTTCCTGCTTTATTCTGGTTCGTCCCTCTGCAACGGGTGACAATGAAGTGCTTGCCATGGCGGACTGCGCGATCAATATCAAGCCGACGGAGGATGAGCTGGTTGAGATCTGCGGTGAGACTGTGGCCTGCGCAAAGGTCTTCGGCGTCGATCCCAAGGTTGCATTCCTGAGCTATTCCACCTTTGGTTCCGGAAGCGGAGAGGACGTCGATAAGATGCACAACGCCTGTGCGAAGGCAAAGGAGCGCTACAAGGATATTCCGATCGACGGAGAGCTTCAGTTTGATGCGGCTGTGTCCCCGACAGTTGCGCGTACCAAGTGCCCGGATTCTCCGGTTGCGGGTTACGCAAACACCTTCATCTTCCCGGACATCAATGCGGGAAATATCGGCTACAAGATCGCCCAGAGAATGGGAGGCTTTGAGGCCTACGGCCCGATTCTGCTCGGACTGAATGCCCAGATCAATGATTTGTCACGTGGCTGCAATGCACTGGAGGTCTACTCCATGGCGATCATCACTGCAGCGCTGGCATAAACGCCGCCAAAAAGAACTTCGCCCGTGAAGCTCCGGCGCGCGAGCGGGATTACGCTGCAATCAGTAATAAAATGGTTGACAAATAATAGCTGCCCTTTTATAATACCTACTGTTATGCCGATTCAGAAATTACACGGTGTAATGCCGTTAGACGTAATGAAGTAAGGAGGTGTTTCAGGATGTCGATTTGTCCGAAGAATAAATCTTCCAAGGCTCACAGAGATAAGAGAAGAGCCAACTGGAAGATGGGCGCAATGAACCTCGTAAAGTGCCCGAAGTGCGGCGAGCTCATGATGCCGCATCGTGTCTGCAAGAACTGCGGAACGTACAACAAAAAGGAGATCGTTAAAGTCGGTGACTGAGACAGACCTTCCGAATGAGATTTTCAGACCCCGGAGCGTTTGCTCCGGGGTCTTATCGAATCAGCGGATAGGATCTCTGAGAACTGGATTCCCGGAAAGCGGGATTATCAGGAAACGGATTAGAAAAAGTGGATGTATACGGGCAAACGTAGTCGTTTGCCCGCTTCGGCTGTGTTAAAATAAGGAGGCAGACAAGATGGTCAGAGTAGCGGTTGACGTTATGGGCGGCGACAATGCGCCGGGAGAAATCATAAAGGGATGCCTGAAGGCTCTGAGGGAGAGCGCGGAGATACAGCTGTTTCTTGTGGGGCGGGAGGAGGCCATACAGCGGGAGCTTGAGGGAGAGAGCTATGACGCTGTGCGTCTGCATATTGTGAATGCGACAGAGGTGATCGAGACCGGAGAGGCACCGGTGCTCTCGATCAGGAAGAAGAAGGACTCCTCTATTGTGAGAGGCATGAGGCTCGTCCGGGAGCAGGAGGCAGATGCCTTCGTCTCCGCGGGAAGCTCGGGTGCGATTCTTGTCGGAGGACAGCTGATCGTAGGAAGGATTTCGGGTGTGGAGCGCGCACCCTTTGCACCGCTGGTGCCTACAGACAGGGGGGGCGTGACGCTGCTGCTGGATGCGGGGGCCAATGTCGATGCCAGACCGAAGCAGCTCTTACAGTTTGCAAAGATGGGTTCTATCTATATGGAGCATGTTATGGGCATTCCTGCGCCGCGGGTGGCGATTTTAAATATCGGTGTAGAGGAGGAGAAGGGAAATGCACTCGTCAAGGAGACCTTTCCGCTTCTTAAGGCCGCAGAGGGAATCAATTTTACAGGGAGCATTGAGGCCCGGGAGGTCGTTCACGGTGCGGCGGATGTCTGTGTCTGCGAGGCGTTTACCGGAAACATGGTGCTGAAAACCATAGAGGGAACAGCCTCTGCGCTTCTTCACATGATGAAGAACGCGTGTATGTCCAGTACCCGCAGCAAGCTCGGGGCGCTGCTCTTAAAGCCGGCACTGAAGGAGACGCTGCAGAAATTTGATGCGACGAGACACGGCGGTGCTCCGATGCTGGGCCTTCGCGGTTTGGTCGTAAAAGTGCACGGAAATGCAGGGGAAGGAGAGATATGCAATGCCATTTTGCAGTGCCGTACCTTCCATGAAGCTGGGATCAATCACTATATTTCAAAGGAGCTGAATCTTGGAGCTGGAGAAGATCAGGGAGATTGCAGCGGGAGTTCTGGGGCTTCAGACAGAGCTCATCGCGGATGAGACAGATTTTATGGAGGAGCTCGGGGCGGATTCACTGGAGCTCTTCCGCATTGTGATGGAGATTGAGGAGGCATTTGCAGTGGAGCTTCCGACAGAAAAGGCGGAGCAGATTCGTTCTGTTCAGGACGCGGTGAAGGTACTGCGTTCTCTTAAGAATTCCACAGGGAGGGGATATGGAAAATAAATCCGGAAGGAGCTTTAAGGAGAGAGCGCTCGGCGGCGCGGAGCGTGAACAGCTTCAGGAGCTGGAGGAGAGACTGGGATACAGCTTTCGGGACATCAGCCTCTTGAGGCACGCCCTGACACACAGCTCGCTTGCAAATGAGCTGCACGAGGGGCATGAGGGCTCGAATGAGCGGCTGGAATTTCTGGGGGACGCGGTGCTGGAGCTTGTGAGCTCGGAATATTTCTTCCGCACAGAGCCGAAGCTTCCGGAGGGTGATCTGACTAAGCTCCGAGCGAGCTTTGTCTGTGAGCCGGCTCTCGCCTACTGCGCGGAGCAGATTTCTTTAAATGAGTATCTGCTGCTCGGAAAAGGCGAGGAACAGACCGGCGGACGTCAGCGTCCCAGCATCGTGTCCGATGCAATGGAGGCTGTGATCGGCGCAATTTATCTGGATGGCGGATATGATGCGGCCCGCAGCTGCATCAACCGCTTTATTCTGAATGATATTGAGGGAAAACGCTGCTTTTACGATGCAAAGACAATCTTGCAGGAGGAGCTGCAGCGGGACGGAGATGCGGCGCTCTGCTATGTCCTTCTGTCGGAGGAGGGGCCGGATCACCGGAAGCTCTTTACTTCAGCAGTCTGTCTGGATGGAAAAGAGCTCGCGAGGGGCACAGGCGGCAGCAAGAAGCAGGCGGAGCAGAAGGCCGCATATGCGGCACTGAAGGCACTTGGCGCAGTGACGGAAGGATAATGAACGTATGTATTTAAAGAGTATCGAGGTACAGGGCTTCAAATCCTTTGCAAATAAAATACGCTTTGATTTTCAGCACGGCATCACGGGAATTGTCGGGCCGAACGGTTCCGGAAAGTCCAATGTCGGAGACGCAGTCCGCTGGGTTCTGGGAGAGCAGAGTGCAAAGAGCCTTCGCGGCGGCAATATGCAGGACGTCATTTTTGCCGGGACAGAGCTCAGGAAGCCGCAGGGCTTCGCCTATGTTGCGATCACACTGGACAATGCCGACCGCGCGCTGCAGCTCGATTACGACGAGGTCAAGGTGTCGCGCAGGCTGTACCGTTCCGGCGAGAGCGAATATATGCTGAATGGGAGCTTGTGCCGTCTGAAGGATATCAACGAGCTCTTCTTTGACACGGGTATCGGCCAGGAGGGGTATTCGATCATCGGCCAGGGACAGGTGGAGCAGATCCTGAGCGGAAAGGCAGAGGAGAGGAGAGAGCTCTTTGACGAAGCGGCGGGCATCACGAAGTTTCGGAAGAGGAAGGCCCTCGCGGAGCGAAAGCTTGAGAACGAGCAGGCCAACATGCTCCGTGTGAGCGACATTCTCTCTGAGCTGGAGAAGCAGGTGGGACCGCTGAGGCGTCAGTCAGAGACAGCCAGAGAGTATCTCCGATTGAAGGAGGAGCTGAAGCTGCTGGATCTGAATCTCTTCCTGATGGAGAGCGGGAGTCTCCGAGAGGAGCTTCAGGCGCTCTCCGGCCGTGAGGAAATACTCTCGGGAGATGAGGCGGAGACCCGCAGAGCAGAGGAGGCGCTGCGGGCGGAGCACGAGGAACTGGAGGCAGTGCTGAGTGCCCTGGAGGAGAAGCTCCAGGCTGCACAGGATGCGCTGTCCCGTCTTGCGGCGGATGAGGGGGAGCGCAGCGGCAGGATACGTGTGCTCCGGGAGCAGATCAATACCGAGAGAGCCAATGCAGAGCACATCGCGGCGCGGCTTGGCGCGATTCAGGCTGATGAGACGGAGCGGCAGGAGGCTCTCCGGGGCTTTCAGGAGAAGCGGGAGCAGACGGCTGCAGAGAAACTTTCAGCCGGGCGGAATGCAGAGGAGGCGGAGCGGGCGCTCATCTCCTCAGAGGAGGAGATCATGCTGCTGGATCAGAGGATCCGGGAGCTGAAGGACGCTGTACTGGATGCGCTGAATGAGCGGGCGGAGATCTCCGCGCGGAATCAGCGCTATGAGACCTTGCTTGAGCAGGTGCAGCTTCGTTCGTCTGAGGCGGCGCAGAGACTCCTGAAGCTGAAGAGCGAGGATGCAGCTCTGAGTGAGGAGCTCGGTGCGGAGAACCGGAAAAAGGAAGCGCTCCGGATACGCAGAGCGGAGCTTAAGGCAGCGCGGGAAGAGAAGGAAGCGGAGACTGAGAACTGGGAGAGCGAGGTGAGCCGCATTGCCGGACGCCTTAGGGAGGCCCAGTCCCGCTATCAGGCAGACAGCGTGCGGCTCGAGTCTCTCAGAAATCTTGCGGAGCGCTATGACGGCTACGGAAACAGCATACGCCGCGTGATGGAGACACGGGACCGGATCAGGGGTATACACGGCGTTGTGGCGGATCTCATCACAGTGGACAGGAAGTATGAGACCGCGATTGAGACGGCGCTCGGCGGACGCATCCAGAACGTAGTGACGGATTCCGAGGAGACGGCAAAGCATCTCATTGAGCATCTGAAGCGCAACCGTTACGGCAGAGCGACCTTTCTTCCGCTGACCAGCAGCAGAGCCGTGCGGCGCTGGGAGCCGGGAGAAGTGCTGAGGGAGGAGGGGGTCATAGGGATTGCCGCCTCTCTCGTGCGCACGGAGCCCCAGTATGAGGCTCTCGTTCAGAGTCTGCTCGGGCGGGATATTGTCGTGCGTGATATTGACTGCGCAATTGCGATTGAGAGAAAGTATCACTATGCCTACAGGATTGTGACGCCGGAGGGGGAGCTCCTGAATCCGGGCGGCTCCATGTCCGGCGGCGCCTTTAAAAACAGCTCGAATCTTCTGGGACGAAAGCGGGAGATCGAGGAGCTTGAGGGACGGATCGAGAAGCTCTTTCATCAGGCGGAGCGGGATGAGAAGGAGCTTGAAAACGCGCGGGAATCGCTGCGTGCGTCGCGCGAGGCCATCGAGGCGCTGCGCAGTGAGGATCAGAGTGCGATGATAGCCTGGAATACGCAGGAGATGCTCATTCGGAGACTGGCGGAAAAGAAGGGCGAGGTCTCCGGACAGCTGCGTGATCTGGGGGACGAGCGGGGAATGCTCGGACTGAGAACAGAGGAGATCAATGAGAGCCGGGCAGGTGCCCATGCGGATATCGCGGCGCTGGAGGAGCGGCGGGAAGAGATGGAGACACGCATTGCGGAACTCCAGACAGAGCTGGAGGCGAAACGGGCCCAGCGTGAGCAGCTTGCCTCCGCGCTCTCAGAGGCACAGCTTCGCTCCGGAACCGCGGCCCAGAAGGACGGCTTTCTCGAGGAGAATATTCTGCGTGTCTCGGAGGAGCTGAAAAAGCTCTCCTATGAGCGGGAGATGCTCTGCGGAGGAAGCGGAGACAGTGAGAGACGCATTGCTGAGCGAGAGGCGGAGATAGTCACTGAGAGTCATGCGCTGGCTGCACTCGCTGAGAAAAAGACCGCGCTTCAGCTCGAGATACAGAGCGGCAGAGAGAAGAAGGAGGCGCGCGCGGCGGAGCAGAAGCGCTACTTTGACAGACGAAATGAGCTCTCTGAACGGGCTGCGGCGCTGGATCGCGATCTGTTCCGTGTCCGGGCTCAGAAGGAAAAGGCAGGCGAGAAGCTCACAGCACGTGAGAGCTATATACTAGGGGAGTACAATCTGACTGAGGAGGGGGCACGGCAGTTCCGGGATGAGAGCCTCAATCAGGCGGCAACAGTCAGAAAGGAGATAGAGCAGAGAAAATCCGGTATCCGCGCACTCGGCAGTGTTAATGTCAATGCTATAGAGGATTACAGGGTGCTTTCCGAGCGCTATGAGTTTATGAGGACTCAGCACGAGGATCTGAAAAAGGCGGAGGCAGCGCTCCAAAAGGTTATTACAGAGCTGGACCGCGGCATGAGAAAGCAGTTCAGTGAGCAGTTTGACCGGATACGGAAGGAGTTCAATAAGGTCTTTCGCGAGCTCTTTGGCGGCGGTCGGGGAGAGCTGAAGCTCGATGAGGAGGCGGACATTCTGGAGGCCTCAATTGCGATTATCGCGGAACCACCGGGGAAGAAGCTTCAGAATATGATGCAGCTCTCCGGAGGCGAGAAGGCTCTCACAGCGATTTCGCTCCTCTTTGCAATTCAGAATCTGAAGCCGTCCCCATTTGCACTGCTCGATGAGATCGAAGCAGCACTCGATGAGTCGAATGTGGATCGCTATGCGCAGTATCTGAGAAAACTCACGGAGCACACACAGTTTATTGTCATCACACACCGGCGCGGCACCATGGTTGCCGCAGACCGGCTGTACGGCATTACCATGCAGGAGAAGGGAATCTCAACGCTGGTCTCAGTGAATCTCATCGAGGACCAGCTGGATTCCTGATCAGTCTTAAACAGAGGGAGGACGGCAGCTTTGGCGGAGGAAAAGAGGGGCTTTTTCAGCAGACTGGTCGCGGGACTTTCAAAGACCAGAAGTGCAGTCGTCAATGGTCTGGACGATATTTTTAACGGTCCGGGCGAGGTGGACGACGATTTTTATGATGAGCTTGAGGAGATACTGATCACCGGAGATCTCGGTGTGCGTGCGACGGAGGATATACTTGAGGAGCTCAGAGAGCAGGTTAAGACAGAGCATATCCGGGAGCGGGCGGCATGCAGGAAGCTGCTCATTGATACGATCAAAGAGCGCATGGATCTGGGGGATAATGCCTATGCCTTTGAGGAGCAGCAGTCAGTTCTGCTGCTGGTGGGAGTGAACGGCGTCGGAAAGACCACCACTGCGGGCAAGATGGCTGCACAGCTGAAAACAGCGGGAAAGCGTGTGCTGCTGGCAGGAGCAGACACCTTCCGCGCAGCGGCCATTGAGCAGCTGAAGGAGTGGTCGGATCGCGCGGCAGTGGAACTGGTCTCCTCCCGGGCGGGATCAGATCCTGCGGCAGTTGTCTTTGACGCCTGCACAGCGGCGCGGGCCAGAAAGACAGATGTGCTGATCTGCGACACTGCGGGGAGACTGCACAATAAGAAAAATCTCATGGAAGAGCTCAGAAAGATCAACCGCGTGATCGACAGGGAGCTTCCGGGATACTGCCGGGAGACCCTCATCGTTCTGGACGGAACGACGGGACAGAATGCGCTGGAGCAGGCGCGGGAATTCAAGGATGTCTGCGATATCTCAGGTATTATTCTGACAAAGCTTGACGGGAGCGCGAAGGGCGGGATTGCAGTTGCGATTCAGGCAGAGCTCAGGCTACCGGTGAAGTATATTGGTGTCGGCGAGCAGATAGAGGATCTCAGAAAGTTTGATTCCGGCGAGTTTGTGGATGCCTTGTTTACACGGGAGAAACAGGAGGAAGAGCAGAACTGATGGAAGCACTGCAGAATAACATACGCTATTTTCTGAAGTGGACGATTTATTCTATTTTCACCGGACTTGTGATAGGCTCAGTGGGAACTTTTTTTCGAAAAGGCGTTGATTTTGCAACAGTAAACCGGAGCATGCACCCGTGGCTTATTCTCTTTGCTCCTCTTGGCGCAGTTTTTATCGTGGGGCTGACAAAGCTGCTGCACGAGGAGAAAAATGGCGGCACGAATACGGTGATTGATTCCATCACGGAGGGGAAGCATATCACAGTGCGCACTGCGCCGCTTATTTTCTGCGCTACCATCGTCTCGCACATGGTCGGTGCCTCCATCGGCAAGGAGGGGGCTGCGCTCATGGTCGGCGGAAGTCTGGGGGAGCTCTCGTCGAAGCTGTTTCATTTTGATGAGAAGGACAAAAAGATCGCCATCATGTGCGGCATGAGTGCCTGCTTTGCGGCTGTCTTTGGTACCCCGCTGGCCGCGACTATCTTCCCCATGGAGATGATCAGCATAGGTATCATGTATTACGCAGCGCTCATTCCCTGTATTTTTGCCGCTTTTTTCGGCGCAGGAGTCTCGGAGTACTTCGGAAACAGGGGAGAGATATTTCCTGTGCACGAGGTTCCTGTCTTTGACCTTCGCGCGACTGCGTCGGCAGTGCTCTGCGGTATGGTCTGTGCGGCAGTTGCCATCCTGTTCAGTATCGTCCTGTACCGCGGCTTTCGCCATGCAAAGAAGCTGGTGCCAAATCCCTGGCTTCGCGGTATGCTGGGGAGTCTGCTGCTCATTGTGCTGAGCTATCTTAATTATCGCTTCCTGAGTCATGAATTTGAGTTCAACGGCGGCGGCTTTCAGCTGATGGAGAAGGCGTTTGTCGGAGAGGCTCCCTGGTACGCTTTTTTGTTTAAGCTCATCTTTACCTGTGGCTGTATCTGGAGTGGTTTTAAGGGGGGAGAGATCGTCCCGACGCTTTGTATCGGCGCGTGTGTCGGCTGCGCATTCGCAAAGCTTTTGGGACTGGATCCCGCGCTCTATGCAGCCTGCGGCGTGGCGGGACTCTTTGTGGGGATGACGAACTGCCCATTCAGCTCTCTTTTTATGGCCTTTGAGATGTTTGGCTATGCCGGAATGCCCTATTATGCCATGGTGATTGCGGTGAGCTTTACGCTCTCGGGGTACTATGGACTCTATACAAGCCAGAAATTCCCCTATTCCAAAACACGGACTACCTTTATTAATCGCAAGGGTCCCCGGAAATTCTGGGAGGAGAAGCAGTGAGCTCTGTTATATCCGGTTCTGTCAAGTAAAAACACTTGACAGCATTTCTCTCTTTTTATATAATGCGCTTGCAGTGCTAGAATAGTGTGCAAAGCATGGTTGATTTTTGGCTCATGTATCATGATATCCGGAGTGCTTCGCGTGAGAGCCGTATTTTGTGAAGGAGAGACAGCGGGCGGAGATGGGAAGAGAGGAACTGGATCTCATTGTAAACAGAGATCTGCTCTTTGATTTTTATGGAGAGCTCCTGACAGAGCATCAGAAGCGCATTTTTACGGAGGTCGTTTTTGACGATTATTCAATCAGTGAGGTTGCGCGGGATGAGGGCATCAGCCGTCAGGGCGTGTCCGATCTGATCCGGAGGACGCAGGAGCAGCTGGAGAGTTATGAAACAAAGCTCGGACTGGTCGGAAAGTTCAGAAAGCAGCGTCGTCTCGCGCGGGAGATCACGGCGCAGGCGGAGGCCTTTCGGGAGGATGAGCGGACAGAGCGCATTGACAGGATTATAGAGCTTTCCGGCAAGTTGTCCGAGGAAGTATAGCTGAGGTGAATGAATGGCGTTTGAGAGCCTGACTGAAAAATTACAGAAGGTATTCCGGGATCTCCGCGGTAAGGGAAAGCTCACTGAGGCAGATACGAAGGCCGCACTGAAGGAAGTGCGCATGGCGCTTCTCGAGGCGGATGTGAGCTTTAAGGTTGTGAAAAAGCTGATAGCCGGCATACAGGAGAGAGCGGTTGGAGCTGAGGTCATGGAGTCCCTGACTCCAGGGCAGCAGGTCGTAAAGATCGTAAATGAGGAGCTGGTCCGGCTGATGGGCTCTGAGATGACAGCCATCAGCCTGAATTCGAATGCCGAGGTCACGGTCATTATGATGGCGGGGCTGCAGGGCGCAGGAAAGACGACAACTGCGGCGAAGCTCGCCGGAAAGCTGAAGGCGAAGGGGCATCATCCGCTGCTGGCAGCCTGTGATGTCTACAGGCCGGCTGCGGTGGAACAGCTCAGGGTGAACGGCGAGAAGGTCGCTGTACCGGTTTTCTCCATGGGGACGGCACTGAGCCCGGTGGATATTGCAAGAGCGGCGCTTTCTCATGCGAGAGAGAATAGGAACGATATCCTGATCGTCGATACCGCGGGCCGCCTGCAAATTGATGAGAATATGATGGATGAGCTTGCCAGCATCAAGGCAGCGCTCTCCGTAGACTGGACCATACTGGTGGTCGACGCTATGACCGGTCAGGAAGCGGTCAATGTCGCTGCGAGCTTTGAAGAAAAGGTTGGCATCGACGGAGTGATTGTCACAAAGCTCGACGGAGATACCCGGGGCGGTGCGGCACTCTCCATCAAGGCGGTGACAGGAAAGCCCATACTCTATGCGGGAATGGGAGAGAAGCTCTCGGATCTTGAGCAATTCTATCCGGATCGCATGGCCTCGAGAATACTCGGTATGGGAGACATACTCTCCCTCATCGAGAAGGCACAGGCGGAGGTCGATGAGGAACAGGCCCGCAGAATGAGTGAAAAGCTCAGAAAGGCGGAGTTTGATTTCAATGATTTCCTGGAGCAGATGAAGCAGCTCAAAAAGATGGGCGGGCTTGCCGGTATCATGAGCATGATGCCGACACTCGGTCAGGGGACAAAGGGCGCGATGCCGGAGATCGATGAGAGGCAGATGGATCGCGTGGAGGCGATCATACTCTCCATGACGTCGGAGGAGCGCGCAAACCCGGCAATCCTGAACCCCTCGCGAAAGAATCGCATTGCAAGAGGAGCGGGCGTCGAGGTGGCAGAGGTGAATCGTATCGTGAAGCAGTTTAACGAGATGCGAAAGATGATGAAGCAGCTTCCGGGTATGATGAAGGGGAGACGTGGCATGGGCGGTATGGGAGGCCTGTCCGGACTTCTTGGCAAGATGAAGTTCTGAGAAATATATAAATAAGAGTTCCGCGCAGTTCTCTGCGTTGAATATAAAAACAAATCCGAAATACGGAAGAAAGTTCAGGAGGAAAAACAAATGGCAGTTAAGATGAGACTCAGAAGAATGGGAATGAAGAAGGCACCCTTTTACAGAATCGTAGTGGCAGATGAGAGATCTCCCCGCGATGGCAGATTTATCGCTGAGATCGGTTCCTACGATCCGACCAGAGAGCCGAGTGTAATCAAGTTTGAGGAAGAGGAAGCGAAGAAGTGGCTGAAGAACGGTGTACAGCCGACTCCCCGTGTTGCGAAGCTTCTGAAGCTTGCCGGAATCACAGAGTAATCGGGGCACAGGCTTATGAAGGAGCTTGTGGAGGTCATCGCGAAAGCCCTGGTTGATCATCCGGATCAGGTGGCCGTCACCGAGACGGAACGGGAGGACTCTGTTCTGGTGGAGCTCTCTGTAGCTCCGACCGATATGGGAAAGGTTATCGGCAAGTCCGGTAAGATCGCAAAGGCAATTCGTTCTGTAGTCAAGGCTGCCTCTGTTCAGTCCGACAAGAAAGTAATTGTGGAGATAGACTGAGAGGCAGAATATGACAGAAAGCTTCAGAATCGGCGTCATCAGCTCTGTGCATGGCATTCACGGCGAGGCAAAGGTCTTTGTGACCTCTGACAGTCCGGAACGCTTTAAGAGTCTGAAGACAGTGCGGGCCAGGCGCCCGGAGGGAGCAGTGCTGCTCCCGTCAACCAAAACAGATGCGGAGGGAGAGCTCCTTGAGCTCTCTTCTGTTCGTTTTTTCAAGCAGATGGCAATCTGTAAATTTCGGGGCATTGATACGCCTGAGGAGATGAGGAAGTATCAGGGGATGGAGCTCTGGATCTCCCGCAGCGAGGCGATTCCGCTCTCGGAAGGCGAGTTTTATATTGCAGATCTGATCGGCCTTTCTGTTGTGACCGAGGAGGATGAGCTCCTCGGGACCGTGGCGGAAATCTGGCCGACAGGAGCCAATCATGTCATCACAGTCCGCAGAAAAAATGGAGAGGAGCTGCTGCTTCCCTACATTCGCGACTGTGTGAAGGAAATACTACCGGAGGAGGGACTGATCCGTGTCCATCTCATGGAGGGACTGATCTGATGCGCTTTCATATCCTGACTCTCTTTCCCGAGATGATACTTTCGGGGATGGGAACCAGCATTATAGGAAGGGCGCAGCGCGACGGGCTGCTCTCTGTCGAGGCCAGAAATATCCGAGACTACACCACGGAAAAACACGGTCATGTAGACGATTATCCCTATGGCGGAGGAGCCGGTATGCTGATGCAGGCAGATCCGATCCTTCGCTGCTACCGCGCTCTGTCGGAGGAGCTCCAGTGCAGCCCGAGAGTCATTTATACGACGCCGCAGGGAAAGCTCTTCGATCAGGGTGCGGCGAAGGAGCTCGCGAGGGAAGAGGAGCTTGTGATACTCTGCGGGCATTATGAGGGAGTAGATGAGCGGGCGCTTGCGCTTCTTCATGCGGACTGCTACTCGATCGGAGATTATGTTCTGACCGGAGGAGAGCTTCCCGCTATGGTCATGGTGGATGCCATAAGCCGTATGGTTCCGGGAGTTCTATCAAACAGGGAGAGCGGGGAGACGGAGTCCCTTGAGGGTTCGCTTCTCGAGTATCCGCAGTACACGAGACCGGAGGTCTATGAGGGCCTTCGTGTGCCGCCGGTACTGCTCTCAGGGGATCACGGCAGAGTGGATCGCTGGCGCCGGGAGCAGGCCCTTCTCCGGACCAGAGAGCGGAGGCCTGATCTCTTTCGGAGGGTAGAGCTCACAAAGCAGGACAAAAAGTTCCTTCGCAGTCTGGAGGAGCTGGATGGAGAGATATAGACAGAGATGAAATCTGCTTGTGTGTTGCGTCGTCAAACTTTTGTGGTATATTTTGAAGTGGGATGTCTGTTCCGCTGGTTGTTTCCTTGGAAGGAGACTGTCACGGCAATTCCTATGCAAGCTAGGGAGCCTGCGCATCCGGAAAATTTTACGCAGCCTACTGGTATTAATCATCATCTGCTCTGTCTGTTTTCTTCATTTCTACCGGAGGTCTGCGAATTTTTTGAAAAAGCCTTGTATTCTTCTCGGAAAAATGGTAACATATTCAAGCTGTTAAAAAGAGATGTTCCGCTGAGTCCAGGTCGACTTAAGAACGTCGAATGAATTCAGGAGGAAATCAAAATGAAGCAGAATCCGATTTTAGAGAAGATTGAAGCCGAGCAGATCAAAAACCCGGGCGAGTTCAATGTAGGTGACACCGTCAGAGTTTACAATAAGATCAAAGAGGGCAATCGTGAGAGAATCCAGATTTTTGAGGGAACTGTCATGAAGTTTCAGAACGGTGGTCTGAGAAAGACTTTTACCGTCAGAAAGCTCTCCAACGGTATCGGCGTAGAGAAGACCTGGCCGATGAGCTCTCCCTTTGTAGATAAGGTTGAGGTGGTCCGCAAGGGTAAGGTAAGAAGAGCAAAGCTGAACTATCTGAGACAGCGCACCGGTAAGGCCGCGAAGGTTAAGGAAGTCATTCAGTAATCTGTTTTAAGGCAGTGAAATATCAGGGGGACAGGCGTTGGATGCTGTCCTCCTGTTTTTGCTTAACAGGAAATTAAGCTTGGTTTGGAAGGGAGAGCCTGGTGGGAGAGCATTATCAGGATAGCCTGATACAGCATATTGTGCGCTGGATCGTGGAAATTGCTACTGTTATTGCGCTGGCCTGGGTCTGTGTCTATGCTTTTGGCACGCAGACCGTCAACGCAGGGCAGAGTATGCGAACTACACTGGAGGACGGAGATAGGCTGCTGCTTGACAGAGTGACGCCGAAGCTGTTTGGACCGGGGCGTTTTGATGTGGTGCTGTTTCAGAGTCCCTCCGGAAGCGCAGTCAGTATTAAGCGCATCGTGGGTCTTCCGGGAGAGGCAGTGCAGATACAGCATGGAGCTCTCCTGATCAACGGGGAACCGCTTCAGCTGCCGGAGGGGCTTGATGCAGCTGTGTCCATCGCGGGGGAGGCGGAGGAGCCGGTGCTCCTCGGTGAGGACGAATACTTTGTGCTGAGTGACAACAGAGAGGCTGGAGAGGATTCACGCTTTGGAAGTGTAGGCAGCGTTCCCATCGAGGCAATTACAGGAAGGGTGTGGTTCAGGATTGCCCCGCTTGGCAAAATCGGACTGATAAAGTGAGGATGAGATGAATATACAGTGGTATCCCGGACACATGACAAAGGCGAGACGCGCCATGGAGGCGGATGTACGGGCGGTCGATATGATTATTGAGCTGGTGGATGCGCGGGCTCCCATGGCGACCAGAAACCCGGATATCGGTGCTCTGGGCAGAGGAAAAGAGCGCATCATCGTTATGAATAAGGCGGACCTTGCGGAGGATAAGGTGACTGCCGCTTGGTCTGCGGCATTCAGGCGTGAGGGAGTAGAGTGCTTTATGATGGACGCACGCAGCAGAAAGAACCTGAAAAAGCTTTTTGCACTGATTGAGCGAGCCTGTGTGGCAAAGCGGGAGAGAGACAGAAGGCGCGGCATATTAAACCGCCCAGTCCGCGCGATGGTTGCGGGCATTCCGAATGTCGGTAAATCTACGCTGATCAATACCATTGCGGGAAAGAGCTCGGCAAAGACCGGCAACAGGCCGGGAGTGACGCGCGGCAATCAGTGGATACGCCTGAACCAGTCAGTGGAGCTTCTGGACACACCGGGCATACTCTGGCCAAAATTCGAGGATCAGAATGTGGGCGCCATGATTGCATTTCTGGGATCGATCAATGAAATGATTGTGGAACCGACGGAGCTCGCGGCGGAGTTTATACGCTTCTTAAGAGGCAGAGATAAGGCGGAGGGGCTGTATCGGCGCTACGAGCTGTGCGATGAGACGGTCACAGAGTCCGGGCTGATTGCAGCGATCGCCATAAAACGGGGCTGTCTTCTTGCCGGGGGAGAGCCGGACTATGCCAAGGCCTCCGGCATCATTATGAATGAATATCGCGCAGGACTTCTGGGGCGCATCTCCCTGGAGGAACCGGAAGACTATGGCGCGGAAAATGCAGACTGCGGGATAAGCGCGAAGGAAGCTGCGTCAACATCTGAAAATTCGGAGAGAGGGGCATGAGAGAGCTCGGCGGAGAAAAACTGGAAAAAGAGAGGGCGCGTCTTTTTGCCATGCGGGAATATGAGAGAGCGCACGGAGAGCTTGCTGCGGTCTGCGGTATTGATGAGGCAGGAAGGGGGCCGCTCGCAGGTCCTGTGGCTGCCGCAGCTGTGATTCTGCCGCGAGAGTGTGAGATTTTGTATCTCAATGACTCAAAAAGGCTCTCTCCTGCAAGGCGCTCTCTCCTCTTTGATGAGATCCGGGAGAAGGCGGTCGCGTTCGAAATTGGAATGGTTTTGCCGGAACGCATTGACGAGATCAATATTCTTCAGGCGACCTATGAGGCGATGCGGAAGGCGATTGAGGGGCTGTCTGTGCGGCCAGAGCTGCTGTTAAACGATGCGGTCACAATTCCGGGGGTGGACATCCCGCAGCTTCCGATCATAAAGGGAGATGCAAAGAGCGTAAGCATCGCCGCGGCCTCCATACTCGCAAAGGTGGCACGGGACCGCATGATGGAGGAGTATGCGCTGCTTTATCCGGATTACGGTTTTGAGAAGCATAAGGGCTACGGAACCGCACAGCATATTGCGGCGCTCCGGAAATACGGGCCATGCCCGATTCACAGACTAAGCTTTATCTCTCATTTTGTGTGAGTGGGGTGCCCGGGTATGAATCGAAGAGAGATCGGCGCTGTGTACGAGAAGCGGGCTGCGGCATATCTTCAGCAGCAGGGAGTCAGTCTGATTCAGAGAAACTACCGCACGCGGAGCGGAGAGATTGATCTTGTGGGACTGGATGGTGATTACCTTGTGTTTTTTGAGGTGAAGTACCGCGCAGACCGGAGCTTTGGAGATCCGCTCATGGCGGTAGATTTTCACAAACAGAGACAGATCATCCACACGGCGAAGCAGTATCTCTATACACATCGCTGCCGCGCAGATGTGCCGGTCCGCTTTGACTGCATCGGAATCTGCGGAACAGAGATACGCTGGGTAAAGAATGCTTTTTGGGGTACATAAGCAGAGCTGCCGGGAGGAAAATTTAATCGGAGGTATGCAGTGGAGCAGGCAATGAAGGAATACAGAACAGGAGCACTTCGCTACTTCAGCTTTTCCGCGTATGAGGAGCTGGGATTCGTGCGCCACGGCTTTTCCACGCGGGAGGGAGGGGTGAGCGAGGGGTATCTTAAAAGCATGAATTTTTCCTTTGACCGCGGAGACCGCCCGGAGTATGTGCGGGAGAACTATCGCAGGATGGCGGCGGCGATCGCTGTGGAGCCGGATTCCTTTGTCGTGGCGAGACAGACTCACACGACCAATATCCGCATCGTAACGGCGGAGGACAGGGGCGCCGGAGTTCTCCGGGAGAGACCCTACCATGATATAGATGGTCTGATGACAGATGTTCCGGGAATTACGCTTGTCACCTATCATGCGGACTGTATTCCCGTGTACTTTGTGGACCCGGTCCACCGCGCGATCGCTCTGGTGCATGCGGGGTGGAGAGGAACGGTTGAAGGCATACAGCAGCGCGCAGTGGAGCTTATGGGGGAACATTACGGAACCGCAGCGGCGGATCTTATTGTTGGCATTGGTCCCGGAATCTGCAAAGATTGCTACGAGGTCGGAGAGGAGGTTGCAGAGGAGTTTATCTCCTGCTTTGGCGGGGATACGGAGCATATTCTCTCCGCGCCTCATACAAAGGTGGGAGGAACAAGGCACTGGCAGCTCAACCTGAAGGAGGCGAACCGCCGGCGCCTGATGCGCTGCGGTGTACAGGCGGCGCGCATCCATTTGACGGAGCTCTGTACCTGCTGCAGGAGTGAGCTCTTCTTTTCTCACCGCGCAGCCGGTGTGAAGCGAGGGCTGAACGCAGCCTTTCTTGCCATACAGGATACTTCTCAGGATTTACCGCATGACAAGACTCTTTTCAGTAGCTGAAGCTCTCCGTGAGGTTTGATTTCTCAATGAGCCTGCGGTAGAGCGCCGACGAAGCGAGCAGCGTTTCATGTGTGCCGGTGGCCTCTACTTTTCCGGCATTCATCACGACGATCTGATCTGCTTTTTCGATGGACTTCATCCGGTGAGAGACGATGATCACGGTCTTTCCGGCTATCAGGCGGTTCAGCGCGCTCTGAATCTGCATCTCATTTTCTACATCAAGGCTTGCGCTGATCTCGTCCAGCAGAAGGATGGGCGCATTCTTTAAGAGAGCCCGTGCGATGGAGATCCTCTGCCGCTCCCCGCCGGAGAGTCTGCTGCCATTTTCTCCGATTTCCGTGTCATAGCCCTGTGGCAGCTTCAGGATAAATTCCTCGCAGTTGGCGAGGCGTGCGGCCCCCCGTACCTCCTCATCATCCGCATCGGCGCGTCCCATGCGGATATTGTCCATGACAGAGCTGTTAAACAGAATCACATCCTGAAATACGAAGGAGACATTCTCAAAGAGGGAGGTCGTGGAGATGTGGCGGATGTCCTTTCCGTCGATCAGGATTTTTCCACTTTGGTAGTCCAGGAGCCGGGAAATGAGTCTCAGCAGCGTGGATTTTCCGCAGCCGGAGGGCCCGACAATTGCGGTGACCTCGCCCTGTCTTGCAGTGAAGCAGGCTCGGTCTACAACTTTCCCGCTGTTCTCATAGGAAAATTCAACATCCCGGAGCTCAATATCAAAGTGCTCCAGTGCAACGTCCTCGCCCTGCTGTGTCTCTGTATTTCTCAGCTCATTGATGCGCTGTACTCTTGCATTCAGGTAGAGAAGCTCCGCGAAGGTCTCCTCCATGGCACTGACTGCATCCACAAGACGCACAGAGGCGAGAAGAAAACCGATGACGTAGATCAGTTGCACTGCATTTTGGTGTAGCAGGCAGGCAGAAACAAGTGCGACAACTCCGAGATTCAGCTTCATTACCGCAGTGGAGAGCAGAATCGGTATGGCCTGTACCATCTCAGCGCGGAGCCGCAGCTTCTCAGAGTCGTCCAGCGCGTCAGAGAGCTGACGGAAATTTTCTTCCTCAATGCCGCAGCTTCGTATCTCTCTGTGCAGTTCTATGGTCTCCTGAAAGGCCTCTGTGGTCTCTCTGCTTCGCCAGAAGTATCTGGCAGTCCAGTTTTTCTGCATGTTTTTGGAGAGTAGAAGCAGAAGAAGGGCCAGGATTGGAGCTAATATGACGGCGAGGCCAAGACGTGGCTCGGAAATCAGAAGGAGTATGCCGATCACGAGCAGAAAAGCGCCGTAGGCGATGCAGCGCGGCATGGCGTGGCTCATGGCATGTTCAATATCGGTTACATCCTGCATAATAGTCTGCGCGAGGTCGCTCAGATCATGCCGCGAAAAGTAGGAGAGCGGAAGCTCCTGAATACGTTCGGCAATTTCCAGCCGGAGTTCCCGGGCCTCCTGATAGGTCGCGTTAAAGGTTTTTACGTACTCCCGGTCAATAATCAGAAAGAGGACGGCAAGCGCAGCGATGATGATGAGCAGATAGTGCAGGGCAGGCTTTTGAATGTCCCGAAGCACATTGTCTCCGTAGTACATGGCAATCATCATCAGCGCCATATAGCCGACGTTTACGAAAAAAGACAGCACTGCGGCCTGCTGCACCGCTCCGGCGCCCTGTTCCGTGAGGCCGAACTTTTCTTTCAGAAAGCGTTTCATTATTTCACCCCCCATTCGTTGGCGCGCATGAACATTTCCTGCATTCCTTTATAGACGGAATCAAGCTGCATAAGCTCCTTATGGCTGCCGCGCTCAATGACCTGTCCCTGTTTCATGACAAGAATTTCATCAACATTTTTGATGGAGCTGAGACGATGGGCAATCATAATGACTGTCTTCCCTCTCATAAGATTTGACAGTGCCCGCTGAAGCTCATATTCATTTTCCGGATCTGCTGCAGCGGATGCCTCATCAAGTATTATGATTTTGGCATCCTTTAAGATCGCTCTTGCAATTGCGATTCTCTGCACCTCTCCGCCGGAGAGATGCACCCCCTCTGCGCCGATCAGAGTGTTTTCACGGTCCTTGAATTTATCCAGTATCTCATCGCATTGCGCGAGATGCAGCGCCCTCATTACCTCTTCACGGTTGGCGGATCTTCTTCCCAGCAGAACATTTTCATAGATGCTTCTCTTAAAAAGCTTTGCATCCTGAAACACATTCGCGATGTTTCTGGAGAGCGCCCGCTCACTGTATTCGCTGAGCGCATGCCCGCCCACCAGAATCTGTCCGCTGTCCAGACAATAAAAGCCGGAGATCAGCTTTGCAAACGTCGATTTTCCGGAGCCAGAGCCTCCAACGAGGGCATAGCTGCGTCCGGCGGGAAGGAAGAGGGAGAGCTTCTCTATGATGGGTTCACTGTCATATCCGAAGCTTACGTCGCGAAACTCAATATCGGGAGAATCCATTGTCTCGAGCTCTCCGGCAGAGAGCCTGCGCTCTGTCATCTCTGTAAAGAGCGTCTCGATATTTTTGATGGAGGATGAGGCCTGAAATACGTACATGCCTACGTACATAACCTTCATAAGAGCAATGAAGAGTACACCGCCAAAGAGCACGTAGAACATGAATTTTGTGAGATACAGCCGCGGCTCAGCTGCATTCATATAACCAAAAAACAGAGCGACGAGAAAAACGGAATTGAAGAACAGCTGAAAGAGGACATACCATCCGCGGCAGCTCATGCTGTACTTCAGAGCGAGATCTGAGTACGCGACTATGGACTGATAGAAGTCCTTCATGGCGCGGACATTGGTTCTGAATATCTTCATCACCTGTATGCCGCGCACATATTCCACTGCGCCGGAATTCATTTTTTCTGAGGCCTTCATATAAGCTTCCATAAAGCTCTGTTCCCCCATCATGCGATGGATAAAAAATATTCCGGAGAAGAGACTCACCGTAAACAGCAGCCCCAGCCGGTAGTCGATATAGAAGCAGAGCGGTATTCCCAGCAGAGGTGTGAAGAGGGCAGTTGTGAGATCGGGGATCAGATGCGCGACGCTCACATGTGTCAGCGCAGTGTTGTCGTCAATGATTTTTCGTATTCTTCCGGACTCGTTTCTGTCGTAGAAGCTGAAGGAGGCCCGCATCAGATGACGGAGGCCCTGTTTTTTCAGATTGGTCTCCAGGCGAAAGGCCAGAATATGTGTTGCGATGAGTGATGCAAAGTAGAGGAACAGGGACGCGGTGAGGAGCAGTACCATGTGCAGGGCGAGCGGTACGGTTAGGAAAAGCTTCTTTACTGACAGCAGATCCTCAAGAAACAGGTATAGATAGTAGTAGGCGCTTATGGTAAGTGTGGCTGACAGAAGTGCCAGAAGCATGCCGGCCCAGCCAAATCCGATGCGCTCCGGCGCATATTGCTTCAGTTTTTTATAGATCATTGGCTCTCCCTTCTTTCGTATGAGGATAGTTATTAGTTATAACTAACTAATTTTTATCATAGCACCGCACAGGAGAGATGACAAGAGCGGAAAATTTTCTGTTGAACAAAAAGAAAGAGCCATCGCATGCGATGGCTCCTGAAGCAGCAAAGGGGTTATTCGATCACAGATCCGTAATACTCGTAATCATCATTCTGAAGATTTTTCATGAAGTCCTGAATTTTCTGTGTGGAAGCCTCTCTGTCCTCGGAGGAGGCGTCACAGTTCAGGCTGTGGATAATATAGGCGAGATATCCGCTCATATCTGCCTCCAGGTACCAGGGCTCATTGAGAAGCTCCGGACGGCGATAGTTCAGATTTGTGGTGCAGACATAATCGATGATGCCCGCCTCGTACTTCTCACGGAAGGAATCAAGACCGTTGGTGAAGAGGCCGAAGGTCGCGCAGATAATGACGCGCTTGCAGCCGCGCTCCTTTAAGCTTCGGGCAGTATCCATCATGCTCTCGCCGGAGGAGATCATGTCGTCCATGATCATGACGTCCTTGTCCTTTACACTGGCGCCGAGGAATTCATGTGCCACAATGGGGTTTCTGCCGTTAATCACCTTGGAATAGTCGCGTCGCTTATAGAACATACCGATGTCAACGCCGAGTATATTTGCCACGTAGATCGCGCGATCCATGGCGCCCTCATCAGGGCTGATGATCATCAGATGGTCCTTGTCGATCTGAAGATTGGGGATGTTCTTAAAGCAGGTCTTGATGAACTGATAGGTCGGCATGAAATTGTCAAAGCCGGTAAAGGGGGTGGCATTCTGTACGCGCGGATCGTGCGCGTCAAAGGTGATGAAGTTGCTGATGCCCATATTTTCAAGCTCCGTCAGCATATAGGCGCAGTCGAGAGATTCTCTCTTGGTCCTGCGGTGCTGTCTGCCCTCGTAGAGAAAGGGCATGATAACACTGATGCGGTGTGCTGCGGCGCCGCCCGCGGCAATGATGCGCTTCAGATCCTGAAAATGATCATCCGGGGACATATGATTCAGGTCTCCGTCTACCTTATAAGTGAGGGAATAGTTTGTGACATCTACCATAACATAGAGATCGCTGCCGCGGACGGATTCATTGATGATTCCCTTCCCCTCGCCGGTGCCGAAGCGCGGGCAGTTGATATCCAGAAGATAGGAATCCGCGTCATACCCACGGTAGTGCAGGCTCTTGGCGCGCTCCTCTGTGCGCTCGGGATTTGCAGAGCGCAGATGGATGAGGTGTTCGTTGACTTTTTCCGCGAGCTCTCTGCAGCTCTCGAGCGCGGCGATTTTTAACGGCGCCACCGGGAGCCGGTTTTGTGTATGGTCAATGTTCTGCATAGCTGTTCTCCTTCAAAGATGTCTGGTTTTACCAAAGAAAGGATATCATTTTCACTGCGTCCGCGCAAGGCTGCGTTGCAAAGAGTGGGCAATTCATGTAAAATGTTTTAAAGCTCAGCCTGAAGGAGCTGGTAAATCCGAACGGAGAGGAAGTAAAATGGGAGATTTTGTTCTGGCCTGCAGTTCTACTGTGGATCAGCCGAAGGAATTTTTTGACGACAGGGATATCCCTTATATCTGCTTTCGATGGATTTCTGATGACGGAGAGGTGCACCTTGATGATCTGGGGCAGTCGCTTTCCTTTGAGGAGTTTTATGCGCGCATGCGAAAGGGGGCTCTGCCGAAGACCTCTCAGCCGAATTTTCAGGACTTTTTTGATTTCTTTGAGAGTTTTCTGAGGGAAGGCAGAGATGTTCTGTATCTCACGCTGAGCTCCGGGATTTCCGGAGCCATGGGTTCGGCGGTGAGCGCAGCGGAGGCGCTAAAGGAGAACTATCCGGAGCGCAGCATATATGTGGTGGACAGCCGGAATGCATCGCTCGGTTATGCGCTGCTGGTGGATGCAGTCTGGCGCCAGAAGGATGCAGGGCGTAGTTTTAAGGACTGCTGCGACTATGCGCTGCGCGCCAGAGAGCAGGTGGAAACCTGGTTTTACTCAACAGATCTCAGCTGGTATGTCCGCGGCGGGAGGGTGAAGCCGGTTGCGGGACTGGTCGGAAACATCCTGAATATATGTCCGGTGCTGCATGTGGATCGCGAGGGGCTTCTGATCCCGCAGATGAAGGTGAGAGGGAAGCAGAAGGCCGCGCAGGCGCTGATACAGAAGATGGAGGAGCTGGCAGCGGATGGAAGAGATTATCACGGTCCGGTTTATATCGTCCATTCAGACTGCCCTGAGGAGGGGGAGAAGCTGAGCCGCATGGTGCGGGAGCGTTTTCCCGCCATGGAAGGAATGCCGGTAGTCTCCAATATCGGCTGCGTGATCGGTGCGCACACAGGACCAGGGACTGCTGCGCTCACTTTTTGGGGAGAGAGTCATATTGAGTAGAGATAAGGGACATCTGATTGCGGCGGTCGAGCCCGGCTCTGCGGCGGAGGAGCTGGAGATCCGGGCAGGGGACAGACTGCTCTCTGTCAATGGAAAACGCATAGAAGATGTCTTTGATTACCGCTATCAGGTCAACGCAGAATGCGTGACCCTGCTCATCCTGAAGCCAAATGGGGAGGAGTGGGAGCTGGAGATAGAAAACGGCTGTGAGGATCCGGGACTGGTCTTTGAAAACGGTCTTATGAGTGATTACAGATCCTGCTCAAACGGCTGCATTTTCTGCTTCATTGACCAGATGCCAAAGGGGATGCGCGACACACTCTATTTTAAGGATGATGATTCGCGGCTCTCCTTTTTGCAGGGGAACTATATTACGCTGACGAATATGCAGGAGAAGGATATTCGCCATATCATCGACTATCGCCTGGAACCGATCAATATCTCTGTCCACACCACAAATCCTGAGCTCAGAAAGCGCATGCTGCACAACCGCTTTGCGGGGGAAAAGCTGCGCTTTATCGGGGAGCTCTATGAAGCGGGCATAGAGATGAACGGGCAGATTGTGCTGTGCAAGGGATGGAACGACGGGGCGGAGCTTGAGAGAACTGTGAGGGATCTGCTGGAGTATGCGCCGGTCATGCAGAGTGTGTCTGTCGTGCCGGTCGGACTTACGGACTACCGGGACAAGCTCTGTCCGCTGGAACCCATCCTGAAGGAAGACGCGGCGCAGACCATAGATATCGTGGAGCGTTTCCAGCGGGAAGCGGTGAGGCGCTGTGGCCTGCATTTTATCCATGCGAGCGATGAATTCTATCTCACGGCGGAGCGAGAGCTCCCCGAGGCAGGGCGATATGACGGTTATCTTCAGCTGGAAAATGGTGTGGGTATGCTGCGCCTTCTGACTGAGGAGGTGGATGAAGCGCTCTCTGTGCTGGAGCCGCTGGGGATTACAGAGACAGTGAGTTCCATCAGCGGTATGCTCGCGGCTCCCTCTGTGGGGAGAGAGCTGCAGAAGATTGCCGCAAGACTGCCTGAGAAAAAGCTTCTGTTCTACCCGTTAGTGAATCATTTCTTCGGAGAGAGAATCACGGTGACCGGCCTGCTGACAGGCAGAGATATTCTGGATGGTCTCAGGGGAAAAGAGCTCGGAGACCGCCTGCTGCTCCCGCAGTGTATCTTTCGGAGCGGTGAGGAGGTGCTTCTGGACGATATGACGCGGGAACAGCTTGAGCATGAGCTCGGCGTGCGCTGTGTGATTATCGGCTCGTCGGGGTCGGACCTCGTGAATGCGGTCAATGATCCGGATTATGTCAATGATCCTGTCCACGGGGAATATGAGCTTCCGGAGGATGAAACAGTGATTCTCAACGACGAGGGGGAAGAGGAAGCTGTGCTGCTCTCTGCGGAGACAGAAGAAATTGATACAGATATGAAAGACGCGGAGCTGCTCCGCGAAGAAGGAGAAAGACTATGAGCAAGGCGGTAGTCGCCATTGTCGGCAGACCGAATACCGGGAAATCGTCGCTCTTTAATGCAATTGCGGGAGAGCCGATTGCCATTGTGAAGGATACGCCCGGTGTCACAAGAGACAGAATTTATGCGGATTGCAGCTGGTTGAATCATAATTTCACGCTGATTGATACCGGTGGTATTGAGCCGGATACGCGGGATCTGCTGCTTGCAAGTATGAGAGAGCAGGCGGAGATCGCGATTGAGACGGCGGATGTCATCATCTTCCTCGTCGATGTGCGCTCTGGACTCACGGATGCGGACTACAAGGTCGCGGACATGCTGCGCCGCTCCAGAAAACCGGTCGTGCTCGCGGTGAATAAGGTGGATAGCTTTGCAAAGTTTCAGAATGACGTCTATGAGTTCTACAATCTGGCGATGGGAGATCCGGTGCCGGTCTCTGCGGCCTCGCGGCTGGGGCTTGGCGATCTGCTGGAAGTAGTGAGCGGGCATTTCCCGGAGGAGAGCGGAGAGGAGACTGAGGAGGATGACAGACCCCATGTCGCAGTCATAGGAAAACCGAATGTCGGAAAGAGCTCCATCATCAATCGCCTGCTCGGCGAGAACCGCGTAATTGTCTCGGATATTGCAGGTACTACGCGGGATGCCATCGATACCGTGGTGCTGCATAACGATACGGAGTATGTGTTTATTGACACGGCCGGGCTCCGCAGAAAGAGTAAGATACACGAGGATCTGGAGCGCTACAGCATCATCCGCACTGTGACGGCAGTGGAGCGGGCAGATGTCGTGATCATGGTGATTGATGCGAGCGAGGGCGTGACGGAGCAGGACGCAAAGATAGCGGGAATCGCGCATGAGCGGGGCAAGGGTATCGTTGTCGCAGTCAATAAATGGGATCTGATTGAGAAGAACGATAAGACCATGAGGGAGTTCACGGAGAAGATCAAAAGCACACTCTCCTTTATGCCCTACGCGGAATTCCTCTTCATCTCAGCGGAGACAGGGCAGCGCATGCACAAGCTCTTTGAGCTCATTGACATGGTGCGTTCCTCCCAGACGCTTCGCATAAGAACCGGCGTGTTAAATGAAATTGTCTCAGAGGCGACGGTGCTGCAGCAGCCGCCGAGTGACAAGGGACACAGACTGAAGATCTTTTATGCGACACAGGTTGCGGTAAAGCCGCCAAGCTTCGTGTTCTTTGTAAATGATAAGGAACTGATGCACTTCTCTTATCAGCGCTTTCTGGAGAATCGGATACGCGAGGCCTTTGGCTTTCGCGGAACTATGATACGCTTCTTTGTGCGGGAGCGTCAGGGAAAGGATGCAGAATGACAGAACGGCTGATCTGCCTCATCATCGGATATCTGTTTGGGACCTTTCAGAGCGGTTATTTCATGGGCAAGCTTCGCGGTTTTGATATAAGAAGCTATGGGAGTCACTCGACGGGGGCAACCAATTCGCTGCGCGTTATGGGAACAGGTGCCGGTATTCTGGTGCTTCTGGGAGATGCGCTGAAGGCGATCATTCCCTGTGTCGCCGCACGTCTTTATTTCGCATCCTCACCGGAGATACAGATGTTAATGGTGCTCTGGACTTCCGTGGGCGTCATGCTCGGGCACGACTATCCCTTCTATCTCGGTTTCCGGGGGGGCAAGGGGGTGGCGAGTACGGTTGGGGTGCTCATTGCCTTTGATATACGGCTCGCACTGCTCTGGTGCGCGGTGTTTCTGCTGGTGGCGGTGACAACGCGCTATGTGTCGCTCTCCTCGATCACGGCTATGGCATTTCTGCTGGTGTTCAGTGTCATGCTGTATCTGAGAGGAGCTCTTCCGGTGGCTGTGCCGCACAGTACGGAATTTCTGCTGCTTGCCGTCTTCATTCCGGCGCTCTCGATCTTCCGGCACAGGACCAATATAGGCAGATTGCTCGCCGGAACAGAGAGCAGAGTGAAGCTCTTTACCAGGGGAATGGATGTGGATAAAAAATGAGACGGATTGCTGTGATTGGTGCAGGAGCATGGGGCAGCGCCCTTGCGCTTTTGCTGCTTGAAAACGGACATGCAGTGACCCTGTGGTCCAGTTCCGAGAGAAAAGCCAGGGCGCTCCGTGAGAGCAGAAGAAATGAGAGCCTGCCGGGGGTGGTTCTGCCGGAGGAGCTGCTTGTCACCTCCGATCTTCAAGAGGCTGTGCAAAGCTGTGATGGGATTGTGCTGGCGGTTGCCTCTGTGTATACGCGGGAGATCGCACGGCGCATTGCACCGCACAGCGCAGCCGGACAGCTGATCATCTGCGCGTCCAAGGGGATCGAGGAGCAGAGTTTAAAGACACAGACGGCACAGGTAGAGGAGGAACTGCCGCTCGCGAGAGTGAGCTGTCTCTCCGGACCGAGTCACGCGGAGGAAGTTGCAAAAAAACTCCCGACCACTTGCGTCGCAGGGGCCCATAACACGAAAATTGCGGAGGAAGTGCGGGAGCTCTTTATGAGTCCGCGCTTTCGTGTCTATACCTCCACGGACATGCTGGGCATAGAGCTGGGGGGATCCATCAAGAATGTCATAGCTCTCGCAGCGGGAATTGCCGATGGACTGGGCTACGGAGACAATACGAAGGCCGCGCTGATCACGCGGGGCATCGCAGAGCTCACCAGACTCGGAATTGCAATGGGGGCTGCCGCCGAGACCTTTGCAGGACTCTCCGGAATCGGCGATCTGATTGTCACCTGTGCCAGCATGCACTCCAGAAACCGCAGAGCCGGAATCCTGATCGGGCAGGGGAAAAGCATGGAGGAAGCCATGCAGGAGGTGCATCAGGTGGTGGAGGGCGTCTATTCTGCGCGGGCAGCACTTGCTCTGTCCCGGCGCTTTCATATCTGTATGCCTATCGTCGAGGAGGTGAATCACATTCTCTTTGACGGAAAGGAAGCGGAGAGAGCGGTGGGAGACCTGATGATGCGCGATCCGAGGGATGAGATATAGGATAAAAAGAAAATTTAGCGATGATACGCGTTGACTCGTTAAAATCTTTAGTTGACATATGCTGACATGGTCTTTATAATCTGATTCTAAATCCGAAAGATGATCTCTGATGAGATGTCCCGGGTTGCCTGAGAATGCAGGGGAGCTGAAGTCTGATCACTGCTGTGTATCAACTGCTGTCCGCTTCAGAGGGACAAAGCTTTGTGATAGGAGGAAAAAATCATGAGAAAAGCATTGTCAATGGTACTTGCGGTCTCTATGGTGCTGTCACTTGCGGCGTGCGGAGGTTCTTCTTCCGGTTCAGGCGCAGCGACATCCGGCGGGAGCTCTTCCGAGGGAGAGAGTTGGAAAATCGGTGGAATCGGGCCGATCACCGGCGGAGCAGCAGTTTATGGTCTCTCATGTAAGAACGCCCAGCAGATCGCGGTCGATGAGATTAACGCTGCGGGCGGAATTAACGGTTATCCGGTAGAAATTCAGTTCGAGGATGATGAGCACGACGCGGAGAAATCTGTGAACGCCTACAATTCCCTGAAGGATTGGGGCATGGATATGCTGCTCGGAACCACGACCAGTGCTCCCTGCATTGCTGTCTCTGCGGAGTCCGTGAACGAAAATATGTTCCAGCTCACGCCCTCCGGCTCAGCCCCGGACTGCATTGCGAATCCGAATACCTTTGCAGTCTGCTTCTCTGACCCGCAGCAGGGCGAGAAGTCCGCGGAGTATATCGGGATGCACAAACTTGCGACAAAGATCGGCATACTTTACGATGCCTCCGATGTCTACTCCACCGGTATTTATGAGAGCTTTATTCAGGAGGCGCCGGAGCAGGGGCTTGAGATTGTCGCAACAGAGCAGTTTACTGCGGACAATAAGACAGATTTCAATATACAGCTTCAGAATATCCGCAACGCAGGTGCAGAGCTGGTATTCCTTCCTTTCTATTATACAGAGGCGGCTCTGGTGCTGAAGCAGGCAAAGGATATGGACTACGCTCCGATCTTCTTTGGCTGTGACGGTATGGATGGTATTCTGAATCTTGAGGGCTTTGATCAGTCTCTCGCAGAGGGACTGATGCTGCTCACCCCGTTTGCGGCGGATGCGACAGATGAGCGCACAGTGAATTTTGTGAAGGCATATCAGGATCGCTTTAACGAAACTCCGATCCAGTTTGCGGCAGATATGTATGACGGAATGTATGCAATCAAGCTTGCGGCGGAAAAGGCGGATATCAATCCGGGCATGTCCGTTGAGGAGATTGGAACTGCAATGGAGAAGGCCATGACGGAGATCAGCGTTGAGGGACTGACCGGAACCATCACCTGGTCAGAGGATGGCGCTCCGAGCAAGGAACCGAAGGCAGTCATGGTTCAGGACGGCAGCTACAAGTCCGTAGAAGACTGAGATTTATAAGACGAGCTTCACATACAGGCAGAGGGGTGCCGTCAGGCGGCAGCCCTCTGCTGTTAGGCCCCTGTAGTGGAAAGACAAAGAGGAGTAGACTATGACCTTTATCTCATATCTGTTGAGCGGAATCAGCCTGGGCTCGATCTACGCGATTATTGCGCTGGGCTACACCATGGTATACGGCATCGCAAAGATGCTGAACTTCGCGCACGGAGATGTCATTATGGTAGGTGGCTATGTCAGCTTTATGGCGATGTCCTCTGCAGGGCTCCCGGCATTGCCCGCCGTACTTCTCTCGGTTCTGGTCTGCACAGTACTCGGCGTCGTGATAGAGCGCATCGCCTACAAGCCGCTGCGCGGGGCCAATTCTCTTGCCGTGCTGATTACTGCAATCGGCGTATCCTATCTTCTGCAGAATCTTGCACTGCTGATTTTTGGCGCGAATCCGAAGAGCTTCAGCTCTGTCGTTCCGCTTCCGGCGCTGAGCCTTGCGGAGGGAAAGCTTACCATTTCCGGCGAGACGCTCACAGCGATTCTCGCCTGTGTGATCGTCATGATCTGTCTCACAGCTTTTATCAACAAAACCAGGGCGGGGCAGGCCATGCTTGCAGTTTCCGAGGACAAGGGAGCTGCGACACTCATGGGAGTAAATGTGAATTCCACGATTGCCCTGACCTTTGCAATCGGCTCTGCACTGGCGGCGCTTGCGGGAGTGCTGCTGTGTTCCGCCTATCCCACGCTCACGCCGACTACAGGTGCGATGCCTGGCATCAAGGCTTTTGTCGCAGCTGTTCTTGGGGGGATCGGATCCATTCCCGGAGCTTTGATCGGAGGACTGCTGCTTGGGGTTCTGGAGAATCTGTCCAAGGCATATATTTCGTCCAAGCTGTCAGATGCAATTGTATTTTCTGTGCTGATTATTGTTCTGGTAGTAAAACCGACCGGAATTTTAGGCAGGAAAATCATGGAGAAAGTGTGAGGCAAAGATGAATAAAAAGCTGAAGAGACAATCCTTTGCGGGAGATATGATCACCTATGCCATGGTTGCAGTGGCCTATATCATAGTGGAAATTGTGTTGAAGACAGGAAATATGAGCTCTCTTATGAAGGGGCTTCTGGTGCCGCTCTGTACCTATTCCATCATGGCGGTGAGTCTGAATCTTGTTGTCGGAATTTCGGGTGAGCTCTCTCTGGGCCATGCGGGCTTCATGTGCGTGGGAGCATTTGCCTCTGCGCTCTGGACGAATTTAATGAACGGAAAGCTGCCGCCCATGGCCTCCTTTGTGCTGGCGGTTCTGATCGGGGCGCTGACTGCGGCCCTGCTCGGCTTTTTGATCGGTATTCCGGTGCTGCGTCTTCGCGGTGACTATCTCGCCATTGTCACGCTTGCCTTCGGGGAGATTATCAAGAATCTGATCAATGCGCTTTATCTCGGCGTCGACTCGAGGGGGCTTCACCTCTCTATGAAGGATAATATGGCGCTGGGACTTGAGAAGGGCGGACAGACGCTGATTAAGGGGGCTCAGGGAATCACCGGAACGCCGAAGCTTTCCAGCTTTACAGCCGGCATCATCCTTCTGCTGATCTCTCTCGTCATCGTACAGAATCTGATCCGTTCCCGGACAGGAAGAGCCATTATGGCGATTCGCGACAATCGCATTGCAGCCGAGTCGGTGGGACTTCATGTGACGCGCTACAAGCTGCTGGCATTTACAATTTCTGCGGCAATTGCGGGAGCAGGCGGTGTGCTCTATGCGCATAATCTGAGCTCTCTGCAGGCGCTTCCGAAGAATTTCGGCTATAATATGTCCATCACCATACTGGTGTTTGTGGTTATGGGCGGAATTGGAAATATGAGAGGGTCCGTCATTGCTGCGGTGGTGCTGACCCTGCTTCCGGAGCTGCTGCGGAGTATGAATGACTACCGCATGCTGATCTATGCGGTGGTGCTGATTCTGATGATGCTCTTTACCTCGGCGCCGTCCTTTATCCAGTACCGTGATCGGCTGTTATCCGGAGTCCGGCTTCCGAAGAGCCGAGAGAGTTAAGAGGGGGGAGAAGCTATGGCGATACTTGAAGTAAAAAGCCTCGGAATCTCCTTTGGAGGTCTTAGGGCGGTGGATGATTTCAGCATTTCGATCGAACAGAATGAGCTGTACGGACTGATCGGACCGAATGGAGCGGGCAAGACCACAATCTTTAATATGCTGACGGGCGTGTATAAACCGGGCAGCGGTTATATCCGTCTGGACGGGAAAAACATTGCGGGAAAGAACTGTATTGAGATAAACCGCGCGGGTGTTGCGCGTACCTTTCAGAATATTCGCCTCTTTTCGCAGCTGACGGTTCTCGACAATGTCAAGGCAGGGCTTCATAACCATCATCCTTATTCCACTCTTGAGGGAATTCTGCGTCTGCCGCGCTTCTGGAAGATGGAGGCGGAGATGAATGCGAGAGCCATGGAACTTCTGGAAGTATTCGGACTTGAGGGCTATGCAGGGGTTCTTGCCAGCAATCTTCCCTACGGAATGCAGAGAAAGCTGGAGATTGCGAGAGCCATGGCGACCGAGCCGAAACTTCTGCTTCTGGACGAGCCCGCGGCGGGCATGAACCCGAATGAGACGGCAGAGCTTATGGACACCATAAGACTGGTGCGGGACCGCTTCAACATGACCATACTGCTCATTGAGCATGACATGAAGCTTGTCTCCGGAATCTGCGAGAGATTGACAGTTCTGAATTTCGGCCGTGTGCTGAAGCAGGGAAAGACTGCGGAGGTTCTTCATGATCCGGAGGTCATCAAGGCCTATCTCGGGGACTAAGGAGGAAGCGATGGCTGCATTACTTGAGGTTAAGGATCTTCATGTCTACTACGGCATGATACATGCATTAAAGGGAATTTCATTTACCGTTCAGCAGGGAGAGATCGTTACGCTGATCGGTGCAAACGGAGCCGGAAAAACCACAACGCTGCACACAATAACCGGACTGCTGCAGGCGCGCGGCGGCGAGGTGCTCTACAACGGAAAGAATATCACCCATATTCCGGGGCACCTTCTTGTCCGTGAGGGGCTGGCGCATGTGCCGGAGGGAAGAAGGGTCTTCGCAAGTCTCAGCGTGCTGCAGAACCTGATGCTCGGCGCATATACGCGGAGTTCAAAGGCGGAGATTGCCGAGTCTCTTGAGGAGGTCTATGCGCGCTTTCCGCGCCTCGCGGAGAGAAAAAATCAGCCGGCGGGGACGCTCTCCGGAGGTGAACAGCAGATGCTTGCCATGGGAAGGGCTCTGATGAGCCGTCCCAAGATGATCGTCATGGATGAGCCGTCCATGGGTCTGTCTCCGATCTATGTGAATGAGATTTTTGATATCATTCAATCTATTCATAAGAGCGGGACCACCGTGCTTTTGGTAGAACAGAATGCGAAAAAGGCGCTCTCCATCGCGGATCGCGCCTATGTGCTTGAGACGGGAACCATCAGTATTTCAGGAAAGGCTTCGGACCTGCTGGATGATCCGAAGGTAAAGGGCGCGTATCTCAGCGAGTGAGAAAGTGCGCAGCGATCCGCTCATAATATGCAGGAAAAATAAATGCAGAGAAGAGAATTCCGCTTCTCTGCTTTGTTTATTTTGAAACAGAATTATGCTATGCTCTAAGAGGCATGCGCTCTGTGGCTTCTGTGCTGCTTTCAGACAGCAGAAGGACACAGGCGCCCGCCGTTGCAGCAGTACAATTACGGTGTAGAAGCAGGAGGTTCTGTATGATCCTTGGATTTATCGGCGCTGATCACGAGGTGACCGGGAGCTGTCACTATCTGAATGTCAATGGGAAGCATATTCTTGTGGATTACGGCATGGAGCAGGGACGAAATTATTTTGAAAACGCTCCGCTGCCTGTGAGTCCGGCAGAGATTGATTTTGTGCTCATTACCCATGCGCACATCGATCACACAGGAAATCTGCCGCTGCTCTTTAAGAACGGATTTCGCGGCCGCATACTTGCGACACCGGCGACAGAGGCGCTCTGCCAGATTATGCTGCGGGATACTGCACACATACAGATGACAGAGGCGGAGTGGAAAAACCGCAAGGCTCAGAGAGCCGGACTGCCGCTCGTGGAGCCGCTCTACACCATGGATGATGCCGTCGGCTGCCTGAAGCTGTTTGAGACAGTCGATTATTTCGAGAAGAGGTCTCTTGCGGAAGGGATTACAGTTCGATTCATTGACGTGGGCCATCTTCTAGGCTCGGCCTCAATTGAGTTTTGGCTGGAGGAAAACGGGGTCAGAAAGAAAATTGTCTTCTCCGGAGATATTGGAAATACAGATAAACCGCTGATACGGGACCCATCTTATGTTGATGACGGGGATTACGCTGTCATGGAGAGCACCTATGGGGATCGCTTTCACTTGAAGGAGCAGGTGGATCACGCAGAGGAGCTTGCGTCTATCATGCAGGAGACCTTTGACCGAGGGGGGAATGTCGTCATGCCGGCCTTTGCTGTGGGCAGAACGCAGGAGCTGCTCTATTTCCTCCGGAAAATCCGAGAAGAGGAGATGATAAAAGGGCATCCGGACTATGAGGTGTGGGTGGACAGCCCGCTTGCTCTGGAGGCGACGGAGGTCTTTAAAAACAATCTTCTGGATTGCTTTGATACAGAGACGCAGGAGCTGGTGCGCGCCGGCATCAATCCGATTGCGTTCCGCGGACTTCGGACCGCGGTTACTGCGGAGGAGTCGAAGGCGATTAACTTTCTTCAGAATCCGAAGGTCATCATCAGTGCCGCCGGAATGTGTGACGCCGGAAGAATACGTCACCACTTAAAGCACAATCTCTGGCGTCAGGATTCGACCATTGTCTTTGCAGGATATCAGGCAGAGGGTTCGCTTGGCCGTTTCCTGCAGGACGGTGCTGAGAAGGTGAAGCTTTTCGGCGAGGAGATAGAGGTTCACGCAAAGCTCGCCATGATGAAGGATATGTCCAGCCATGCGGATCAGGACGGACTGGTGCGCTGGATTACCTCATTCAAAAAGCAAATGCCCTCGCAGGTCTTTGTGGTGCACGGGGACAATGAGGTGACGGACAGCTTCTGTGCGCTGCTGAAAGAGCAGCACGGGATTCATGCGGAGGCTCCCTATTCCGGCTCGCTCTATGACCTTGCGGCGGGGCAGTGGATACGAAAGACAGAGGGCGTCCCGATTGTAAAGGAGAGTGCGGCGAGACGCGTGGCGAATGCGGTCTTTGAGCGGCTGCTGAACAGCGTGACACGGCTTCGCAGAGTGGCAGAGGCCAATCAGGGAGGTACCAACAAGGATCTGGCGCGCTTTGCAGATCAGATTGATGCGCTCTCTGACAAGTGGAGCCGCTGAGCGCTATATTTCTTGTTCTGTGGCAGAAAGGGTAGAGGGATATGCAGGAGGTTAAGCTGTTTTCTGACGGCTCTGCGCGCGGCAATCCGGACGGTCCCGGGGGATACGGAACTGTGCTGCAATTCAGGGATGCCCGGGGAGAGCTGCACGAAAAGGAGCTCTCACAGGGCTACAGAAGGACAACCAATAACCGCATGGAGCTGCTTGGATGCATCGCGGGCTTTGAGGCACTGAATCATCCCTGTGAGGTGCAGGTCTATTCGGACTCCAGATATCTGGTGGATGCATTCAATCAGCACTGGATTGAGAACTGGATCCGTAATGACTGGAAGCGGGGAAAGAGCGGCGAAGTAAAGAATATAGATCTCTGGAAGCGGCTTCTGCGGGCGATAGAGCCGCATCGGGTAAGCTTTCACTGGATAAAGGGACACGCCGGACATCCGGAGAATGAGCGCTGTGACAGGCTGGCGACTAGCGCCGCAGATAGCGATGAGCTGATGGAAGATGAATAAAAAACATATATTGCTGTTGTTATTTGCACTTGGCCTGCTGCTGACGATCCTCACGGACGGAGTGGTGCACAGTGCCCGGGCACGTCGTACAGAGCCGGATGGGGCAGGGACTGTTGCCTCAGCGGAAGCTTCGGGCGGAGGTTTCGGAGACGGTGAAAACGCTGCTGTATCCGGAGCAAAAGCAGATGGCTTCGTCTCCGGAGAAATCGGATCGCCCGCGGTAGTAGAGGGCCCCACTGCACATACAGAGGAGGGCGGAAGCCGTTACGACGAGTTTCTCAAAAAATTTCAGGATACAGAGAACACACTTCTTGAGATCAGCAGAAGAAACTCCCGGGGCAGAACGGGGGCTGAGCAGAAGCAGGAGGCCTCCGCACAGCTCCGCTACTGGGAGACACAGCTGAATGCGCTCTATCAGACCATCATGAGCTATCTCACGGATGAGGAGGCTGCTGTGCTTGCACGGGAGCAGCAGGACTGGCGCAGGGCGCGGGAAGAGAAGGCCGCCGGAGCCGCAAAGAACTCCGCCGGAAGTCCGAAGGAGAGCACGGAGTATATGCTGAGTCAGGCAGAATCTACAAAGGAGCGCGCATATGCCCTGCTGGAGCGCTACCGCGACAAGCTCCGTTAAACAGGCGGAAAACGGCGCGTCAGCGCTGCGCTGCAGAGTGTGCGCAAATGCCGTGTCATACACTGGACACGGCTGTGTTTTATGTGCTAATATTAGCGCTTAGGGTTGTTTTTTATCATATAGAACATCTCTTCCGGGATCATTCCGCGCTTTGCGCCATCACAATAAAAGAGGTTGGGACATGATTAAAAAGAAATATGGAGTCAATGAACTCCGAAAAATGTACCTGCAGTTTTTTGAGAGCAAGGATCATCTTGTGATGAAGAGCTTCAGCCTTGTGCCGCACAATGACAACAGCCTTCTGCTGATCAACGCGGGCATGGCGCCGCTGAAGCCCTACTTTACGGGACAGGAAATTCCGCCGAGGAAGCGTGTCACAACCTGTCAGAAGTGCATCCGTACAGGGGATATAGACAATGTCGGAAAGACCGCGCGTCACGGCACCTTCTTTGAGATGCTCGGCAACTTTTCTTTTGGGGATTATTTTAAGCATGAGGCGATACGCTGGACCTGGGAGTTTCTGACCGAGGTCGTGGGGCTTGAGGCGGACCGCCTGTATCCTTCTGTCTACGAGGAGGATGATGAGGCCTTTGAGATCTGGAACAGAGAGGTCGGTGTCCCCGCAGAGCGCATCTACCGCTTCGGCAAGGCGGACAACTTCTGGGAGCACGGCTCCGGTCCCTGCGGTCCATGTTCCGAGGTGTATTATGACCGCGGTGAGAAGTACGGCGTCGGTCCGGACGATGTGATGGGCGGCGAGGGAGATCGCTACATGGAGGTCTGGAATAACGTCTTCACGCAGTTTGACAATGACGGACATGGGAACTACACCGAGCTGAAGCAGAAGAATATTGATACCGGAATGGGACTGGAGCGCCTTGCTGTTGTCGTGCAGGATGTCAACTCCATCTTTGAAGTCGATACCATACGCGCGCTTCTGGATCACGTCGCGCGCCTCGCGGGGACTGCATATAAGGAGGATGAGCAGAAGGATATATCTCTTCGTGTCATCACGGATCATGTGCGCTCCTGTACCTTTATGATTTCTGACGGAATCATGCCGAGCAATGAGGGCAGAGGCTATGTGCTTCGCCGTCTGCTTCGCCGCGCCGCACGTCACGGGCGCATCCTCGGCATTCGGGGAAAGTTCCTCGGAGAGCTTGCAGAGACAGTCATCAGCTCCTCAAAGGACGGCTATCCGGAGCTTTTGGAGAAGCGTGAGATGATACTGAAGGTACTGACCGAGGAGGAGTCAAAGTTCAACCGGACGATTGATCAGGGATTACAGATACTCTCTGAGCTCGAGGACGGCATGCTGAGGGACGGAAAGAAGGAGCTTGGCGGAGAGGATGCCTTCAAGCTCTATGACACCTATGGTTTTCCTCTGGATCTCACCAGGGAAATTCTTGCCGAGAAGGGTTTTGGCGTCGACGAGGATGGCTTTGACCGCGCGATGCAGGTGCAGAAGGAGACCGCAAGAAAGGCGCGGAAGACCACAAATTACATGGGAGAGGCTCAGACCGCATATCAGCAGATTGACGCGGCGCTCACCACAGAATTTGTTGGCTACGACCGGCTGAGTGCGGAGGGAAAGATCACTGCGCTCGTGAAGCTCTCAGAGCATGAAGAGCCGGATGATACCGGAAAGACAGTGAAGGTCACGGACACGGAGCTGGTAGAAGCGCTGACCGACGGGGAGCAGGGCACTATCGTCACGGATTGCACCCCCTTCTATGGAACCATGGGCGGCCAGCAGGGCGATATCGGTGTGATTGTGACCGAGAGCGGAAGCTTTGCAGTGGAGGACTGCATTCACCTGAAGGGCGGAAAGGTCGGACATACGGGCAGAGTGCTCTCCGGAATGTTTGGTATAGGGGATAGCGTTACGCTGAAGGTCGATGAAGTAAATCGCCTCGGCACCTGTAAAAATCACTCCTGTACGCATCTTCTTCAGGAGGCACTCCGGCAGGTACTCGGAAATCACGTCAATCAGGCGGGAAGCTTTGTCAGTGGCGATAGACTGCGCTTTGACTTCACTCATTTTGCGGCGCTCTCCGCGGAGGAGATTGCCCAGGTGGAGGCACTCGTGAATCAGGAGATCCGGGCGGCAATACCTGTCACGACGGAGCTCATGAGTCTGGAGGATGCAAAGAAGGCCGGCGCAATGGCGCTGTTTGGGGAGAAGTACGGCGCAGAGGTGCGTGTCGTCAGTATGGGAAGCTTCTCAAAAGAGCTCTGCGGCGGAACACACGTAAAGAACACAGAGCAGATCACTGCCTTTAAGATCATCTCCGAGACAGGTATCTCTGCCGGGGTCAGAAGAATCGAGGCCCTGACGGGAGATGCGCTGATGCGTCATTATGAGGAGACGGCAGCGGAATTCGCAGAGCTCTCCGCAAAGTTGAAGGTGGCTCCGGCGGAGCTCTCCCACAGGATTGAGACACTGCTTCAGGAGCTGCGCGACGAGAGAGCAGAAAATGAAAAGCTGAAGAATAAGCTCGCAGCAAGCGCGGCAGAGGGCGCGGCAGAGGCGGTGCGAGAGGTCTGTGGTGTCAAGCTCCTGACGATGAAGCTTGAGGGAGTTCAGATGAATGAGCTCAGAAACCTTGGTGACCGCATGAAGGAGAAGACAGAGGACGGCGTCGTGGTGCTGGCCGGAATCACAGACGGCAAGGTGAATCTCATCGCCATGGCGGGAGATGCTGCGCAGAAGAAGGGCGCGCACGCGGGAAATATAATCAAGGCTATTGCTGCGCTGGTCGGCGGTGGCGGCGGCGGACGCCCGAATATGGCTCAGGCCGGAGGCAAGAACCCCGCAGGCGTAGATGCGGCGCTCACGCGTGCGGAGGAGGTACTTGCGGAGCAGCTCAAGGGCTGAGGGGAAATAAATGCTGAAATAAATCCCGTGAATCATGGAAAACTCCTTGACAATACAGAAATTTATGATATTATTACATGAGTTTCAATTTCACAACCGGGAGGGAGGTTAGGCCGTTTCATGTCAAACGTGATTGTGAAAGAAAACGAAAGTCTGGACAGCGCACTGAGACGTTTTAAGAGAAACTGTGCGAAGGCAGGCATTCAGCAGGAAATTCGCAAGAGAGAGCACTACGAAAAGCCGAGCGTAAGACGTAAAAAGAAGTCTGAGGCTGCGAGAAAACGTAAATTCAACTAATGGATGATCAGGACCCGGTCTGCAGAGACCGGGTCTTTTCCTTCAGTGGGAAAACGCTCTCTGTTCTGTGCTTTCCAAATAAGAAAATATATGAGATACTTTAAATTAAGCGGAAACAGAGGGCAGGGCGGATCTGCAGCAGAAGCTCTGTTTCCCGGTATAATCAAGAGAGGAAAGGAATGCTCCCAGTATGGCAGTGACAGAGCGGATGATTAATATACCCGCAGAGTACGAAAAAAATGTCTGCGGACAGCTGGATGCAAATCTGCATAAGATTGAGCGAACGCTGAAGGTGACCATGATCGAGCGGGACGGAAGCATGAAGATTATGGGCGAGGAGGGTGCAGTGGAGAAGGCGGTTTCCGTCTTTAAAAATCTGGTGGAGCTCTCCCGCAGGGGTAATCAGATCAGTGAGCAGAACGTAGACTATGCGCTCTCGCTCGCATTTTCGGAGGGCGAGGAGAAGCTTCTGGAAATAGATCGGGACATGATATGCAGAACGGCTGCGGGGCGGCCAGTGAAGCCGAAGACACTCGGACAGAAAAAATATGTGGATCTCATTCGCAGCCGCATGATCACCTTTGGAATCGGGCCGGCCGGAACCGGCAAGACCTATCTCGCGATGGCGATGGCAATTCAGGCTTTTCGCGACGGCGACGCAGAGCGCATCATACTGACGCGGCCCGCAATGGAGGCGGGGGAGAAGCTCGGCTTTCTTCCCGGAGATTTGCAGAGCAAGATAGATCCGTATCTGAGGCCGCTCTATGATGCGCTCTATCAGATTATGGGGGCGGAGAGCTATCTGCACAACGCGGAGAAGGGACTCATAGAGGTTGCGCCACTCGCGTATATGCGGGGCAGAACGCTGGACAATGCCTACATTATCCTCGATGAGGCACAGAATACGACACCTGCGCAGATGAAGATGTTCCTGACCCGCATCGGCTTTGGATCAAAGGCAATCATAACGGGAGATCTCACGCAGAAGGATCTGCCCGGAAGCATGATTTCCGGACTTGACACAGCGGCAAAGATACTCTCCGGCATTGAGGAGATTGGCTTCTGCCAGCTCACCAGCCGGGATGTGGTGCGCCATCCGCTGGTACAGAAGATTGTGGATGCCTACGATAAATTCGAGAAGAGAGAGGATTTTCAGCGGGATCGGAGACAGAGATATCTGCACAGAAGGGACAGACATGACGCTTGAGATCAGTTTTGAGGCGGAGGAAAAGCTGCACATCGCCTATCGGAAAATTATTGAGACTGTAGCCGCCTCCTGTCTTGCGGCAGAACACTGCCCGTACGAGGCAGAGATTTCCGTGAGCTTTGTGGACGGCCCGGTGATACGGGAGCTGAACCGGGAATATCGCGGTATCGACAGGGAGACGGATGTCCTGTCCTTTCCCATGTTGGACTTTGCAAAGCCGGCTGTTTTTTCAGAGGAGGAGACAGAGGACAGTCTGAATCCGGAGAGCGGAGAGCTCATGCTCGGCGATGTTGTTCTGAATGTGGCGCGCATCAAGTCACAGGCCAGGGAATACGGGCATACACAGACCAGGGAGCTTGCCTTTCTGGTGACGCACAGTATCCTGCATCTTCTGGGCTACGATCATATGGAGGAAGAGGAGCGCCTTGTGATGGAGGAGCGCCAGAGAGTGATACTCGATGGCCTCGGTATCCGGCGCTGAGAGAGCTTATGTCAGAAAAAAAAGAAGGAAGATCCTCGGGTTTTCTGATTCAGGGTTCCATCTATGCTGCATCGGGACTTATCTCAAGTGTGATCGGACTCCTGTACCGCCTGCCGCTGACCCGCATCATCGGAGATGAGGGAAATGGCTACTACTCGGCGGCCTTTAATGTATACACAATTATTCTGCTTCTCTCCTCCTACAGTCTTCCGCTTGCGGTATCCAAGATGATATCCGCCCGTGTGGGAGAGAAGAGCTATAAAAACGCGGACCGCATCCTCAGAGCCTCCCTTCTCTATGCAACTCTGGTCGGAGGTCTGGGCTGCGCCGCGATTTTCTTCGGCGCGGGCTGGTTTGCAGATACCTTTCTGCATATTCCGGAGGCGCGCTATCCGCTGCGGGCACTGGCGCCGACAGTATGGATCGTGTCCTATCTCGGCGTGTGCAGGGGGTACTGGCAGGGGCACTCCACCATGGTTCCGACGGCTCTCTCTCAGATTATAGAGCAGATCGTGAATGCGGTGGTGAGTGTCGGGGCCGCATACCTTCTGCTTCGCTGGGCACTGGGGCGGGAGATGCCGGAGAGCATTCAAAGAGGCTACGGCGCCATGGGGGGGACCATAGGCACAGGGCTCGGCGCGCTGGCGGCGCTCTGCGTATTTATACTGCTTTTCTCGGCAAACCGCCGCTTTTTGCGGGAGAGGAGGAAAGAGGACAGGAGCACGGAGCAGGAGAGCTACGGGGAGATCACAGCAGTGCTGGTGATGACAGTCATTCCCGTTATACTTTCAACGGCGATTTACAACATGGGCAGCATTGTCGACAATGCGCTCTTCGGGCAGGCGATGTTTGCGCTCGGGCTGCAGTCCGAGACTGCGAAGGACTACGGCATCTATGCGGCGAAGTATAAGCTTCTCATCAATGTTCCAATTATGGTGGCAAATTCCCTCGCATCTGCGCTCATTCCGGCGCTCTCGCGGGCCAATGCCGCGCGGGACAGGGGACAGGTGGAGTCAGGGGTATCAAACGCAATACGTTTTTCCATGATCGTTGCAATCCCCTCGGCCATCGGGCTTGCAGTCATGGCGGATACTCTGATCCCGCTGCTCTTTGGCGCGAGCGAAAAGGCGGTGCTCATGATGCATATCGGCTGCTTTGGCGTCGTCTTTTATTCTCTTTCGACAGTGAGCAACGCAATTTTACAGGGGACCAGCCATATGAAGGTTCCGGTGCGTCATGCGCTGATCTCACTGCTGATCCATGTGCTGATCCTTGAATTTCTGCTGATGGTACCAAAGCTGGGTATTTTTGCTGTGGTCGTGGCAGATATGTGCTTTGCGCTCTCCATGTGTATATTGAATTCGCGTGCGCTGCGCAAGCACTTAAGCTACAGGCAGGAGATCCGGCGAACCTTTGCCGGGCCGCTGCTCTGTGCAGCGGCGATGGGGGTATCGACGCTCGGCGCAAAGCTTCTGCTGATGCGGTTTACAGAAAGCAGAGCTCTCTGTACGGCGCTGCCGATACTGCTGGCCGTGCTGGTCTATGCGCCGCTGCTGATCCTATCGGGAACGGTTACGGAGCATGAGCTGAGTCTTTTTCCCAAGGGGCGGCAGCTTGTCCGCCTGGTGCGGCGCATGCATCTTCTCAGAAGCTGAAGATGTGACAGATGAGAAAAGCAGGGGGGAGCTATGACAGAGAGAGTATGTATTATCGGGGGCGGTCCCGCAGGCATGACAGCGGCAATCACCGCAGCACGGCTGGGGAGCCGCGTCACGCTTCTGGAGCACGGTGAGCGTGTGGGGAAAAAGCTGCTGCTCACCGGAAATGGGAAATGCAATTACACAAACCGCAGACTCAATCCGTCCTGCTACCACAGCAGTGAGGGAAGCTTTGTGATGCGGGCACTTCAAAAATTTGGACCGGAGAGCAGTGTGCGCTGGCTGCGCAGTCTCGGCATTGAGCCTCTGGATCGCCATGATGGCTGGCTGTACCCGCACTCTGAGCAGGCAGCCTCTGTTCTGAACGCACTTCGGACGGAGTGCGAGCTATCCGGTGTCCGGACTGTGACCGCGGCGACTGTGCGGCAGATACGGCGGGGCAAGGGCGGAAGCTTTCAGATCATGACAGACAGGGAGATGATTGCCGCTGACAGGCTGATCCTTGCGACCGGATCCAAGGCAGCGCCTTCCACAGGATCTGACGGAAGCGGTTATCTCTATGCGCGGCAGCTGGGACACAGCATAAGGAATGTGTTTCCGGCTCTCTGCGGACTGCACTGTGCGGAGAAGGATTTCTTCAAGGCTGTGGCAGGTGTGCGGGTCGGCGCTGCACTCACGCTTCTGTGTGACGGAGAGGAAGTGGAGAGAACAGAGGGAGAGCTTCAGCTGAACAGCTACGGTCTCTCAGGTATTCCGGTGTTTCAGCTGAGCCGAACGGCTGCCCGTGCACTGGGTGATGGAAGGAGCACAGTAATTTCTGTCGATTTTCTTCCGGACTTCGCTTCTCTTCACTCCTATCTGGAAGAGCGGCTCTCACTGCGTTCCTACAGGAGCTTCGAGGCCTTTGGCAATGGTCTGCTAAACAAAAACCTCTGGAACGGACTTGTGAAGCGTGCGGGACTGAAGCCCGGAGGGAATCCGGCAGAGCAGAGCGGGAGAGGGCTTAAAGGGCTCGCAGAGCTGATCTCTGACTGCCGTTTCCGCATCATTCGAACTGCGGATTTTGAGCAGGCGCAGACCTGTACCGGAGGCGTATCAACGGAAGAGGTGAATCCTGAAACCATGGAGTCCCGGCTTGTTCCCGGACTTTACTTTGCAGGAGAAATACTGGATGTGGATGGAATCTGCGGAGGCTACAATCTGCAGTGGTGCTGGACGAGCGGACGGCTTGCCGGCGGAAAGGGAATGATCAATGAACAATAAAACAGCACAGGGCGGGCATGTGATCATGTTTGTGCCGGAGAGCGGAAGCGGACAGAAGGTCGCGATGCTCTGCGCGCTCTTAAAGCTTCGCTGCCATCTGGTGGGAGAGGAAGGACTTTCGCGCACACCGGTGGATATTCTGAACCCGAAGGCAGAGCAGATAGCTTCTGCGCCGGAAGCTGACGCTGCCAATGCCGGGACAGAGAGAGGAGAGCCGCTGCTTTTGTTCTGCGGACTGTCAAATGCTGTCCTGGATCAGTTCCTTGGTGAGCTTAAAAAGCGCGGCATCCGGATTCCCCTGAAAGCGGTGTTGACAGAGAGCAATGCTGCATGGCCGCTTTCCAAGCTCTATACAGAGCTTAAGGGAGAACACAGTCTTATGACAGGAGAGGCGCTCTGATGGCCATACGCATCAACCCGATTAGTCTTTCCCTGCACCACGGGCCGGAGGCCCTCAAAAAAAAGATACTTTCGCTTCTGCACATTCAGGAGAAGGAATTGATTTCCTTCTCCATTGTGCGTCGCTCCGTCGATGCCCGGAAAAAAGATCATATCTGCTACAGCTATATCGTGGATGTGTGTACCGCACATGATGAGAGACTGCTGAAGCGCATGCATGACAGACGGGTGTCAGAGTATAATCAGAAGCCCTATGCGGCGCCTGCGCATGGAACAGAGCCGCTGAAGCACCGCCCGGTGATTATCGGAACCGGCCCCGCGGGACTTTTTGCCGGTCTGCTGCTTGCGGAGCAGGGGTACCGTCCTGTGCTTCTGGAGCGCGGGCTGCCCGCAGCGGAGAGAAAAAAGCGTGTAGATGCCTTCTGGGAGAGCGGAGTGCTGGACCCGGAATGCAATGTCTCCTTTGGAGAGGGGGGCGCAGGAACCTTCTCAGACGGAAAGCTCAACACCCTTGTGAAGGATGAAATCGGCAGAAACCGGGAGGTCCTGGAGCGCTTTGTGCGCTTCGGTGCGGATCCGGAGATACTCTGGGATCATAAGCCCCATGTGGGCACAGATCGCCTGATCGGTATCGTGACAGAGATACGGCAGGAGATTGAGCGACGCGGGGGAGAGCTGCGCTTTCAGACAAGAGCGGAGCGGCTCTGCACGTCGGGAGGAAGAATATCTGGCGTCCGCGTGTCATTTCCCGCGGAACAGACAGGAAAAAGAGAAAATGCGGCGCGTCAGGAGGAAATTGTCCCCTGCGAGCTCCTTGTTGTGGCGACGGGACACTCTGCGCGGGATACCTTTCAGAATTTTTATGAGGACGGCCTCAGGATGGAGGCAAAGGCCTTTGCGGTCGGACTGAGGATACAGCATCCGCAGCACATGGTTGATGTCGCGCAATACGGAGTCCGGGAGGCAGAGTTTCTCTCCCCCGCACCCTATAAGCTTACGGCGAAGACAGGGAGCGGCAGAGGGGTGTACAGCTTCTGTATGTGCCCGGGCGGTTATGTGGTCAATGCCTCCAGCGAGCCGGGAATGACAGCTGTCAATGGAATGAGCTATCATGACAGAGCTTCGGAAAATGCGAACTCCGCAGTGATTGTCACGGTGACACCGGAGGATTTTGCTTCAGAGGGGCCGCTCGCGGGACTGGCATTTCAGAGGGAGCTGGAGCGGCGGGCCTTCATAGCGGGAAGAGGGAAAATCCCGGTGCAGCTCTATGGCGACTTCTGTGCGGGGAAGCTCACAGAGCGGTATGGAGAGGTTCGTCCCTGCTTCAGGGGGGAGAGCTGCTTTGCGGATCTGAATCCTGTGCTCGGTCCGGAGCTCTCAAAGGCACTCAGAGAGGGAATGGAGCAGTTCGACAGAAGGCTTCACGGCTTTGCGCGTCCGGACGCGATTCTCGCAGGAGTGGAGAGCAGAACCTCCTCTCCGCTCAGAATTCCGCGTGACGATCAGCTTGAGGGCTCATTCGGGGGGCTCTACCCCTGCGGGGAAGGAGCGGGCTACGCCGGGGGCATCACCAGTGCCGCAATGGACGGGCTCAGGGTGGCGGAGGCGATTATACGCCGCTATGCGCCTCCGATTGACTGATTTTCCAAAAAAAGGTAAACTATAAAGTCTCAAAGAAATCGGAGGTTTATCCTGTGAACGCAGAGTACAGAGAGAGATTGAAGGATAAAAAACGAATTGTGATCAAGATCGGTTCTTCCACGATCACGCATGCGGATACCGGCCTCGTGAATCTCGGAAAGATCGAGCGCCTTGTGCGAAAGATCAATGATCTGAAGGGCGAGGGAAGAGAGGTTGTTCTGGTCTCCTCCGGCGCAATTGCGGCGGGGCGTCAGGTGCTGTCTCTCGGCGGAAGACCGCAGACCCTCGCGGAGAAGCAGGCCTTCGCCGCTATCGGTCAGGCAAAGCTCATCATGGTCTATCAGAAGCTCTTTGCGGAGTATGGTATGACAGCCGCACAGGTGCTCATGACCCGGCAGACCATGCAGGATGAGGAGGCCCGCAGCAACGCGCACAACACCTTTGAGGAGCTCTTAAAGCTCGGAGTGGTGCCTGTGGTCAACGAAAACGATACTGTCTCGACCTTTGAGATTCGCTTCGGTGATAACGATCGTCTGTCTGCGCTGGTGAGTTCCCTGATCGGAGCAGATTTGCTGATTTTACTTTCCGATGTGGACGGTCTCTATTCGGACGATCCCAACCGGAATCCGGAGGCGAAATTTATCTCCCGTGTGGATGCCGTGACGCCAAAGCTCATGATGATGGCGAAGGACAGCACGGGCTCCGACGTCGGAACCGGCGGTATGGCGACGAAGCTGAAGGCGGCAGAAATTGCGTGCAGAAGCGGTGCGGACATGATGATAGCCGCGGGGGAGGATCTCTCGATCCTGGACCGGATCTTCGCGGGCGAGGAGGTAGGAACACTGTTTGAGGCGAGCAGAGTCAGGGACTTTGACTTTGCGGCATACATGAATCACAGCGGGGAGACAGAGCATGACAGAACTCACTGAGCTTGGTAAAAGAGCCAGGGCGGCAGCGCGCGCGCTGGTGCGTCTCGGTACAGAGGAGAAGAACCGTGCCCTTCGGCGGGCAGCGGAGCTTCTTTTAGAGCGGACAAATGAAATCTTGGCTGCAAATGCGGAGGATATGCAGCGTGCAAGGGAGAAGGGACTTCCTCCCGCGATGCTGGATCGTCTTCTCTTAGATGAGGCGCGGGTACAGGGCATGGCAGGGGGACTTAAGGAGCTCTCGCTTCTGCCGGATCCGATCGGCGAGCTGCTGTCAGAGGAGACGCTTGCAAACGGACTGGTGATACGAAAAAAGCGCGTCGCGCTGGGGGTGATCGGCATTATCTATGAAGCCCGGCCCAATGTGACAAGCGATGCCTTCGGCATAGCGTTTAAGGCGGGGAATGCCGTGATACTGCGCGGGGGGAGCGATGCGATCTCATCGAATCGGGCGATCGCTGCGGCGCTTCGTGAGGGGCTCATGGCAGAGGGCATCACGGAGGATGCGCTCCAGCTGATCGAGGATACATCCCGGGAGAGTGCCAGAGAGCTCATGCACATGAACGGCTATGTCGATGTGCTGATTCCGAGGGGCAGTGCCGGCCTCATTCAGACAGTGCTCCGGGAGAGCTCGGTTCCCGTGATAGAGACCGGTGCAGGAAACTGTCACATCTATGTGGATGATACGGCGGATCTGGAGCTTGCGATACCCATCATCGTCAATGCAAAGACCCAGAGAATCGGCGTCTGCAATGCAGCGGAGTCTCTTCTGGTACATCGGTCAGTGGAGAAGGAGTTCCTGCCGAGGCTCAGGGATGCGCTGAAGGCTTTCCCGGTGGAGGTGAGGGCAGATGAGACTGCCCGTGCGCTGGAGCCTTCCTTTGCGGTCGCAACAGAGGAGGACTGGGGAAGGGAGTATCTGGATTATATTCTCTCCCTGAAGACAGTAGATTCTGTGGATGAGGCAATCGGACACATTAACCGCTACCACACAGGTCACTCCGATGCAATTATCACGCGTACAGAGGAGCACGCAGAGCGCTTTCTCCGGGAGGTTGATTCCGCCTGCGTCTATGTGAATGCCTCGACCCGCTTCACGGACGGAGGAGAGTTCGGCTTCGGTGCGGAGATTGGCATCAGTACCCAGAAGCTTCACGCGAGAGGTCCCATGGGCCTTAAGGAGCTCACCTCCTACAAGTATGAGATCAGAGGTCAGGGTCAGATAAGAGACTGAGAAAGGTTTTTGAATGGCAGAAGAACAGAAGCAGCAGCTTTTTACAGAGCAGCTGAAAAGGATTATTGCAGAAAAAAGGGAGAGACTTCGGCGCCCCGTGCGCTACCACATCACGACTATGGGCTGTCAGATGAATGCCCGTGATTCGGAGAAGCTCTCCGGCGTACTCTCGGAGATCGGATGTGCGGAGACGGACAGTGAGGACGCAGACATTCTCCTCTTTAACACCTGTACGGTGCGGGAAAATGCAAATGAGAAGCTCTACGGCCATCTCGGCATTGTGAAGCATTTCAAGAAGGTAAATCCGGATATGCTGATCGGTATCTGCGGCTGCATGATGCAGGAGAAGGATGAGGTGCTCCGGATAAGGCAGAAGTATCACTTTGTGAATCTCGTCTTCGGAACGCATAATATCTGGAAGTTTCCGGAGCTTCTGTATGCCTGCGAGACAGAGAAGCAGCGTGTCTTTGACGTGGAAGAGCAGAGGGATGCGTTTCGCGATCACATGCCCGTAAAGAGAAAGCTTCGTTTTAAGTCCGGGGTCAATATTATGTACGGCTGCAATAATTTCTGCACCTACTGCATCGTCCCATATGTGCGCGGACGGGAACAGAGCCGGGAGCCGGAGGATATCCTCGCAGAGGTACGTGCGCTGGTGGCGGATGGCGTAAAGGAGATCATGCTGCTTGGACAGAATGTTAATTCTTACGGAAAAACGCTGGAGCGTCCGGTGGGCTTTGCAGATCTTCTGCGGCGGGTGTGCAGGGTTCAGGGGCTTCAGCGCGTCCGCTTTATGACGCCTCATCCGAAGGATCTCTCCGATGATCTCATTGCGGCGATCCGAGAGAATCCGAAGGTCTGCCGCCATCTGCACCTGCCGCTGCAGTCCGGAAGCACAGGGATACTGCGGCGCATGAACCGTCGTTACACAAAGGAGGCCTACCTTTCGCTGGTAGATAAAATAAAGCGTGAGCTGCCGGATGTCGGTCTCACGACAGATATCATCGTGGGCTTTCCGGGCGAGACGGAGGAGGATTTTCAGGATACGCTTGATGTGGTGCGCCGCTGTCATTTCCAGTCGGCCTTCACCTTTATTTACTCCAAGCGAAGCGGAACGCCCGCTGCCTCCTTTGAGGAGCAGGTGGCGCCGGAGGTCGTTGCAGACCGCATGAAGCGACTGATAGAGCTTGTGCAGAGTCAGGCAGGAACAGTTGCGGACCGCGATCAGGGGAATGTGATGCCGGTGCTTGTGGAAGAGGAGGACAGCCACGCGGAGGGGTATCTCACAGGGCGGCTGGGGAATAATCTCATGGTGCATTTTCCGGGAGACCGCTCCCTGATCGGAGAGATCGTGGATGTGGAGCTCACAGAATCGAAGGGCTTTTATTATATGGGCCGAAGGAAGGAGTAAGACAGCGTGGCAGGACTTTCGCCGATGATGACACATTACCTGGAGACAAAGAAGGCTTACCCGGACTGTATCCTCTTTTACCGTCTGGGTGATTTTTATGAGATGTTCTTTGAGGATGCACTCTGTGTGTCAAAGGAGCTGGAGCTCACTCTGACGGGAAAGGACTGCGGACTTTTGGAGCGCGCGCCGATGTGCGGCGTGCCGTTTCATGCGGCGGACGCTTATATCAGCCGCCTCGTAAAGCGGGGATATAAGGTTGCCATTGCGGAGCAGGTAGAGGATCCAAAGCTCGCAAAGGGGCTTGTGAAGCGCGAGGTAATCAAGGTTGTGACGCCGGGAACCATCACAGCAGAGGGAGCGCTGGAGGAGGGCAAGAATAATTTTCTCGCGGCAGTATTCTATGCGGCGGGGCGTTTCGGCATCTGCGCGGCGGATATCAGCACAGGAGATTTCTTTGTGACTGAGGTGGAGACGATCAAGGGACTCACAGACGAATTGAATCAGTACAATCCCTCCGAGCTGCTCTTAAATCACGCCTTTGATATGAGCGGCGCGGTGCAGGAGAATCTCGGCGGAGCCTCCAATGTCTCCGTGAGCTATCCGGAGGATTTTTATTTTTCTGACGAAAACAGCGCGCGCATACTGAAAGAGCATTTTCATGCGGCGAGTCTTGAGGCACTGGGCCTTAAGGACTATCCGGAGGGAAGCTGCGCCGCGGGAGCGGTAATGCAGTATCTCTATGAGACGCAGAAGCACAGCTGCACGCTGATCACTGCGCTGCGTCCCTACAGCAGCGGAGAATTTCTGATCATTGACTCCTCCTCCCGGCGGAATCTGGAGCTGGTGGAGACTATGCGGGAGAAGGAGAAGCACGGATCCCTCCTCTGGGTTCTTGACAGGACGAAAACTGCCATGGGCGCGCGTCTTTTGCGCAGCTTTGTGGAACAGCCACTCGTGAAAAAGGATCGCATCACAGCGCGTCAGGAAGCCGTCGGGGAGCTGAAGGAGCGCTACATCGACAGGGAGGAGCTCCGGGAGTACCTGAACCCAATCTATGATATGGAGCGCCTCATGGGGAGAATCAGCTCGGGCAGCGCCACACCGCGGGATCTCATCGCGTTTCGAAGCTCGCTTGAGATGCTGCCTCCGGTACGGAGTCTCCTGACGGGATTTTCCTCGGCGCGGCTTCAGTATCTCGCGGAGCGTATGGATACGCTGGAGGATATCTGCGGGCTGATTGCGCAGTCTGTACAGGATGAGCCGCCGATCACTGTGCGGGAGGGCAACATCATTCGCGACGGCTATAACGAGAGGGTGGACACACTCCGTCGCGCCAGCACAGAGGGCAAGAGCTGGCTCGCGGAGCTTGAAGCCCGGGAACGGGAGAAGACCGGAATCAAGAACCTCAGAATCAAGTTCAACAAGGTCTTTGGTTACTATTTTGAGGTGACGAATTCCTTTCTTTCACAGGTGCCGGACTACTTTATACGAAAGCAGACCCTCACCAATGCGGAGCGATTCACGAGTGAAGAACTTCAGAAGCTGGAGGAGACGATACTCGGAGCGGAGGATAAGCTCTTAAGCCTTGAGTACGAGCTCTTTACGGAGATTCGCAGCAGTGTCGCGAAGGAGGTGGAGAGGATACAGGAGAGTGCACGCATGGTCGCAGAGACAGATGTGCTGGCCTCCCTCGCTGACGTCGCGGAGCGCTACGGCTATGTGCGGCCGCAGATCAATGAGAAGGGGAGTCTCTTCATCCGGGGCGGACGGCATCCCGTAGTGGAGCGAATGATGGACAGCGGGCGCTTTGTGGCAAATGACACGCTGCTGGACGGCAGAGAAAACCGCATCTCCATCATTACAGGGCCAAATATGGCAGGAAAGTCTACTTATATGCGGCAGACTGCTCTCATCGTGCTCATGGCGCAGATGGGATCCTTTGTGCCGGCGGAAGAGGCGGATATCGGAATCTGTGATCGCATCTTCACCCGCGTCGGGGCGTCGGATGATCTCGCGAGTGGGCAGAGCACCTTCATGGTCGAGATGACAGAGGTTGCGAACATACTCCGGAATGCGACGAAAAACAGTCTGGTGATACTGGATGAGATCGGGCGGGGAACTTCGACCTTTGATGGACTTTCAATCGCCTGGGCTGTAGTGGAGCACATCGCAAATCCCCGCATACTGGGGGCGAAGACGCTTTTTGCGACACATTATCATGAGCTCACGGAGCTGGAGGGAACGGTACCGGGTGTCAATAACTACTGCATTGCGGTGAAGGAGCAGGGAGAGGATATCGTCTTTCTGAGAAAGATTGTCAGGGGAGGTGCTGACCGGAGCTACGGAATTCAGGTCGCGCGACTCGCAGGCGTGCCGCAGCCTGTGATCGACAGGGCGAAGGAGATCGCTGCGGAGCTCTCCGGGGCAGATATTGCGACGCGGGCAGCAGAGATCGCGGCGGCCCGCGGGACAAAAAGCACCGTTCAGACGAGACCGGAGCCGGAGGATGAGAATCAGCTCTCACTCTTTGATTTCCGGAAAAACAGCGGGGAAACACAGGAGAGCAGTCTCTCTGCGGAGCTCTTAAAGCTGGAGCTCTCTGCCATGACACCGATTGAGGCGCTGAACACGCTGTATCGCTTGCAGGAGAGTGCGAGGGGAGGTAAGTCTTGAGTATTCAACTTCTGGACAGTGAGACCATCAATAAGATCGCTGCGGGAGAGGTGATTGAGCGGCCCGCCTCCATCGTGAAGGAGCTCTCGGAGAACGCCATCGATGCGGGAGCGTCCTCCCTTACCATTGAGATCCGAGACGGCGGACAGTCTCTGATCCGGGTGACAGACAACGGCTGCGGCATTCCGAGAGAGGAGGTGCGGGAGGCCTTTCTTCGCCATGCGACCAGCAAGATACGCTCCGCAGGCGATCTGGAGCGCGTGCGGAGTCTGGGCTTCCGCGGAGAGGCTCTCTCCAGCATTGCGGCGGTCTGCAGGACGGAAATCATCACAAAGACAGCGGCGGCGCTCACCGGAACCCGCTATGTGATTGAGGGCGGAAAGGAGAAGAGCTTCGAGGAGATCGGTGCGCCGGAGGGGACGACTCTCATCGCCCGGGATATTTTCTTTCATACACCTGTAAGGCGTAAATTCTTAAAGTCTCCCGCGACGGAAGCCGCACATATTGCAGAGCTGGCGGAGCAGCTTGCGCTCTCACATCCGGAGGTCTCGATCAGATTTATCATGAACGGGCAGAACCGCTTTGGAACGAGCGGGAACGGTGCGGTTCGGGATATTATCTATCAGCTCTACGGCAGGGAGATCGCAAACAGCCTGATTGAACTGAAGGCAGAACGGGAGGGCTTTGAGCTGCGGGGCTTTATCGGGAAGCCTGAGATCTCGCGGGGTAGCCGCGCGATGGAGCACTACTGCGTCAACGGCCGCTATGTGAAGAGCAGCGTGATTGCCCGGGCAATCGAGGACGGCTTTGGAAATCTTATGATGCAGCACAGTTTTCCCTTTTCGGTTCTCTCGCTTACGCTGGATCCCGCAGGAGTGGATGTCAACGTGCACCCGACGAAGCGGGAGCTTCGTTTTTCCGATTCTCAGGCGGTATATCTCTTCGTGAAGGAGGCCGTGGAGGATGGGCTTCGAAAAACGGAGCTGATACGGAGCGTGGAGCTTCCGGGACAGAGGGAGAAACGAAAGAGTACGGAGGAGAATAAACGGAGTGCGCGTCCGGCGGAGCCCTTTGAAGAGAGACGCGCTGCGATGGAGCTGCTTCAGAAACAGGGAGCTTTGGAGCCTGCTGCGCACAGTGACAGAGCGCAGCAGACACAGTCTGCAATGCGGATCCCGGAGGTGGAGGAGACAGAGGCGCGGCGCACAGTTCCGGAAGAGACAGCTGTGCAGAGCGGGATCATCAGAGAGCCGCAGCCGGAGTTTGGGCTTGTGCAGCGCAATGGACAGTATTCCTTTATTGCACCGGAGCACCGGGCATCTGTGCGCCTCGTCGGAGATGTCTTTGAGACTTACTGGATCGCGGAGTGGAATGATGCGCTCTACATCATCGATCAGCATGCGGCACATGAAAAAATCAATTATGAGCGCTTTCTCTCTGACTATGAGCATCAGTGTGTGAGCTCGCAGAGTCTCATGCCGCCGCTCATAGTCACACTGACAGACCGGGAGGCGGCTTTGCTCTCGGAGTATGCCGGGCTCTTTCACAGTCTTGGCTATGAAATCGACCACTTCGGAGGTCATGAGTTTGCTGTTCGCGCCGTCCCCAATATACTTCCCTCTGTTATGAAGGATGAGCTCTTTAAGACTATGATAGGGAGTCTCTCAGAGGAGGTTGGGGCAGGGCTTCCTCAGCTCATCATCGAAAAGACTGCGTCTATGTCCTGCAAGGCTGCGGTAAAGGGGAATCAGAAGCTCTCCACAGGAGAGGCGGAGAAGCTGCTCACGGAGCTTTTTCGTCTGAAGGATCCATATAATTGCCCGCACGGCCGTCCGACTGTAATCCGTCTGACCAAGGGGGAGCTGGAACGGAGGTTTAAGAGAGTGCTATGAAGCGACCGCTGATCATACTGGCAGGCCCCACTGCAGTGGGGAAGACGGCGCTCTCGGTGCGCCTCGCAAAAAAAATCGGGGCGGAGATTATCAGTGCAGACTCCATGCAGGTATACCGCGGGATGAATATCGGAACAGCGAAGATTACGGAGGAGGAGATGGAGGGAGTTCCGCATCATATGATCGATGTGCTCGATCCGAGGGAGCCCTTCAATGTCTGCGTCTTCCGGGATATGGTCCGGGCAGCCATGGAACGGATCTATGCAAACGGACACATCCCTCTGATCACAGGGGGAACGGGTTTCTATATTCAGTCTGTGCTCTATGATATTGATTTTGATCTGCGCGCAGACGATACGAATCTTCGCGCGGCACTGACGGAGGAGCTCTCACGCTGCGGCGCAGAGCATATGTACGCGCAGCTTAACTCTGTCGATCCGGAGGCCGCAGCACAGATACATCCGAACAACAGAAAACGGGTGCTGCGCGCGCTGGAGTTTTACCGCCTGACCGGAAGAAAAATCTCTGAGCACAACCGGGAGCAGCGGGAGCGGCAGTCTCCCTATCGCTTTCTCTACTATGTGCTGAGCATGGATCGCGCGGCTCTCTACCGGCGCATTGATGCGCGCGTCGACCGGATGATGGCGGATGGCCTGCTTCAGGAAGTAAAGGAACTGAGAGACAGAGGATTAAGCTCAGATCTTGTGTCCATGCAGGGCATAGGTTACCGTCAGATCTTTGACTATCTCGAGGGCATCGCAAGTCTGGAGGAGGCGGTTGAGAGAATCAAGCGGGAGACGCGGCACTTTGCGAAGCGTCAGCTCACCTGGTTTAAGCGGGAGCCGGAGGCCATATGGCTTTCCCCGGAGGAGTATGGCGGTGACCGGAGGCAGATCCTTGCGCGCATGACAGCGGAGTGTATTTCCCTCCTGTCGGAGCCGGAGGAAGAAAGTTTCTGAGCGGCGTTTGGTCCGCTTATATCATTTGAGTGAGAGAAAAGAACAGAGAGGTTCATTCAGACATGGATTTTGAGACAGAAATGAGGGAGATGTACAGCTCCATCGGAATTTCCGAGCGGGCGCTGAAGCTTGGGGAGGCAGCGGAGGAGAAGTGCCGCTCCCGCTTTGCACGTATCGACAGAATTGCGGAATATAATCAGGCAAAGGTTCTGAAGGCATTCCGGGACAACCGGGTTGGAGAGGCACACTTTGCTCCGAGTACAGGCTACGGCTACAATGACCTTGGAAGAGATACGCTGGAAAAGGTCTATGCTTCTGTCTTTCACACAGAGGATGCGCTGGTGCGCGCACAGCTGGTCAGTGGAACGCATGCGCTCACAGTGGCGCTTTTCGGCAATCTGCGCCCGGGAGACGAGCTGCTCTGCCCTGTGGGAAAGCCCTATGATACGCTGGACGAGGTGATAGGAATACGTCCGCAGAAGGGCTCTCTCAAGGAGTACGGTGTGAGCTACCGTGAGGTCGCGCTGAGTGAGGACGGCAGCTTTGACTACCCGGGGATACGTGCAGCCCTGAATGAGCACACCCGTCTTGTTGAGATACAGCGCTCCAAGGGCTATGCCTCCCGTCCGACTCTCTCGGTGGAGCAGATTGCTGAGCTGATCCGCTTTATCAAAAAGCTGCGCCCGGATGTGATCTGCATGGTAGACAACTGCTACGGGGAGTTTGTGGAAACCATTGAGCCCTCCGACGTGGGAGCTGATATGATCGTCGGCTCTCTGATTAAAAATCCGGGCGGGGGTCTGGCTCCGATCGGCGGTTACATTGCGGGACGTGCGGAGTATATTGAGAACGCGGCCTTTCGCCTCACGGCACCGGGGCTCGGCAAGGAGCTGGGCGCCTCTCTCGGTGTGAGCCGCTCCCTCTATCAGGGGCTCTTTCTCTCTCCGACGGTGACTGCCGCCGCGGAGAAGGGCGCCATCTTTGCTGCACAGCTCTATCAGGACCTTGGCTTTTCTGTCTGCCCGCGGGCGGAGGAACCACGCTATGATATCATTCAGTCTGTTGATCTGAAGACAGCAGAGGGGCTCTGTGCCTTTTGTCGCGGAATTCAGTACGCGGCACCTGTGGACAGCTATGTGACACCGGAGCCATGGGATATGCCGGGCTATGATGATCCGGTTATCATGGCCGCGGGTGCCTTTGTGTCAGGGGCCTCGATCGAGCTCTCTGCGGACGGCCCCATGCGTCCGCCGTATACTGCCTTCTTTCAGGGGGGCCTAAGCTACGCGCACGCAAAGACCGGTGTGCTCATGTCGCTGCAGCAACTTTTGGATGCGTCCCTCATTTGAATATGCTATACTGTGATATCAGGATCAGGAGCCTTTCCATATGGCAGGCCTGCCGATGGAGACGGGGCTTTGTGAGCCTGACATCATATTGTTCTGAATTCGGGCGAAATTCTGCCTGAACTGATTTCCCGCCGTGTGTGCCTGGAGAGCCGCGAAAGGAGATCCCTGATGAACAAATTGAGAGAAACGGCGGTGCATGACCGCCCCTGCGAAAAGGCACAGCGATGCGGCGTGGAGGTGCTGACAGATGCAGAGCTTCTTGCGGTGCTGCTCAGAACCGGAAGTGAAAAGCTGGATGTGCTGCGTCTCTCGGAAAAAATTCTGAATCTGAGCGGAGCCCATGAGGGGCTCGGCGGTTTTTTGCATCACAGCTATGAGGAGTATCTGGAGTGCTCCGGCATCGGGCCGGTGAAAGCGGTGCAGCTCCTCGCCATCGGAGAGCTTGCAAAGAGGATCTGGAGACGGGAGGCCGGAGGGACACTGACACTTCCTGTCTTTTCGGAACCGGCTGTCTGTGCCCGCTATTATATGCAGGAAATGCGGCATCTCGAGCAGGAGGAGCTGCGCATTGTCTATCTGGACACCAGGCTGCGCCTTATGCGGGATCAGATTCTGACACGGGGGACAGTGAATGCCTCAGTGCTCTCGGTGCGGGAAATCATGATCGGAGCGCTGCGGCACAGAGCTGTACACCTGATCCTGATCCATAACCATCCGAGCGGAGATCCGAGTCCCAGCAGCGAGGACAGAAGCGTCACAAAGCAGGTCGCGGAGGCAGGAGCTCTCATTGGAATCCGCCTTGCGGATCACATTATTATTGGAGACAATCGCTATTACAGCTTCAAGGAGTGGGGAACACTGTGAAATTATCAAACAATAAAATGCTTTTGATTATTCTGAGCGTGCTGTGTCTCGCTATGATCGGTGTGACTACGGTTCGTGATGAGTGGCTGTCACCGCTCCGTACAGCAGTCGGTTATTTTCTGCTTCCGGTGCAGTCCGGGGTGAACCGCGTCGGAAAGGCCCTGTACAATGACGTGAAGAACCGGGAGAAGCTGAAGACCGCGCTGGAGGATAATGCGAAGCTTAAGGCCCGGATTGACGAGCTCACGATGGAGAATGTGCGGCTTGAGGCAGACGGCTTTGAGCTGAAGCGTCTTCGCGCGCTGTATGAGCTGAATCAGGAGTATGGGCAGTACCGCATGACCGGTGCCCGTGTGATCGCAAAGGATACCGGCGGGTGGTTTCACATTTTCCGTATTGACAAGGGCTCCGCAGACGGTATACAGGTGGATATGAACGTGCTGGCCGGAGGAGGACTGGTCGGAATTGTCACAAATGTCGGCGCCAATTATGCGACGGTGCGCTCTATCATTGATGATGTGAGCCGGGTGAGCGCCATGGCGCTGCAGTCCGGAGATCCCTGTGTGGTGTCCGGAGACCTTCAGAGCTATGCGGAGGGAAAGCTGAGAATCAGTGATATTACGGACACCGCAGACATCAAGGACGGGGATAAGATCGTGACCAGTACGATCAGCTCAAAGTTTCTTCCGGGCATCCTGATCGGTTATGCCGGGGATCTGAAGACGGACCCGGCGAGACTGACGCGCAGCGGTTCGCTGATACCGGTGGCAGATTTCGGCACGCTGCAGGAGGTTTTGGTGGTATTGGATCTGAAGTCAGAATACAGGGAGAACAGCGGCGCGCAGAGCGAGACCGCCGGGGAAGCTGGTGCACAGGCGGAAAGCACTGAGGCGCAGACAGCGCAGGCGAGTAGTACTGCAGAGATAATTTCTCCTGTTGCGGAAATGCCTGTAAGTGTGGAGGCCTCCGCTCCCTCAGAGGAGAGCTCTCCGATGAGCATGGACAATGTCTCTCTGGAAACAGGGCGCGCAGATTGAGGAGGAGCAGATGAGAAGAGTTGCAGCAAATATCGCTCTCCTGATCGTGATTTTTGCGCTTCAGAGCTGTGTCTTTCCCTTCATTCCCTTTCTGTCCGTATCGCCGAATCTCGTGCTGATCCTGACCTTTGCCTACGGTTTCATCTACGGACCACGGGCGGGAATGTGCTACGGCTTTATGGCCGGTTTGCTTCTGGATCTTTTTCATTCGGGAGCCTTTGGATTTTTCTCACTGTTGTTTATGTGGATCGGCTACATGAATGGCTGTCTCTCGAGATATTACTATGAGAATTACATTACTCTGCCGCTCTTTCTGTGTACGGTCAATGAGTTTGTCTATAATTTGTACATCTATCTGCTGCGTTTTTTTATTCGGGGCAAAATGCACTTTCTCTTTTATTTCAGAACGATCATCCTGCCGGAGATCATTATTTCGCTTCTGTTCACATTGTTAATATACCGTTTCTTTCTCTGGTACAACAGAAAACTTGAGATTATGGACCGGAGACATGCGGTCAACTGAGGTATAAAACGTTGCTGAGAGATTTTGTGACTGTATTGAAGGAGCTGGCGAGAGAGCTGGGGGGCAGGCTGAAAGCTTCCCGGCTTTTTATGCTGGGCACAGGCTATGCGTTTCTTCTTACGATCATGACGGTGCGTCTTTACCACCTTCAGATCCTGAACGGAGAGCGCTACTTAAATGATTACATTCAGAAGACAGAGAAGACCGTGAGCACAGCGGCAACCCGAGGCAATATCTTTGACTGCAACGGAAAGCTGCTCGCCTACAACCGTCTCTCCTATGCCGTGACAGTGCAGGACACCGGCGATTATAAATCCGCTGCGGCGAGAAATCTGATGTACTACCGCCTGATACAGATATTAAATAAGCACGGGGAGACGGTCACCGGGCGGCTCGAGATATCCCTGAACGAAAACCAGGAATATTATTTTACTTCCGGAAGCGAGGATGCGAGAAAGCGTTTCCTGCGGGATATTTATGGGCTGAGAAGAGTGGATGAGCTCACGGACGGCAGAGGTAAGTATCCTGCAGATATCACGGCGGAGGCTCTGATACAGCAGAAGGTAAAAAACTATGATCTCGATAAGCTGAAGAAGGAGAGCGGAGAGAAAATAGAGCTGAGCCCTCTGGAAACTCTGGAGCTGGTAAACATTCGCTATACGATGGGCCTCACGGCGTACAAGCGCTACGAGAAGACCACGGTTGTTGACCATGTGCAGGAGGAAACCAGGGCGGAGCTTCTTGAAAATCAGGCGGAGCTCCTCGGCGTGGAGTGTGCGCAGACTACAGAGCGGGTCTACAATGATGCCCTGCCCTTCTCCTCCATCATCGGCTATGTTGGAAAAGTGCAGGAGGATCAGCTGAGCCGCCTGCAGGAGGAAAATGCAGACTACTCGCTGAGCGATACGGTGGGACGAACAGGGATCGAAGAATATATGGAGCCGGAGCTTCATGGCACGAAGGGACTCCGTACCATATATGTGGATAATGTCGGTCACGTCATGGAAGTGAAGAGCGAGACAGCTCCTGTTGCCGGAAATGATGTCTATCTCTCAATCGACAGGGATCTTCAGGTGGGAATCTATCACCTTCTTGAGCAGCATCTTGCCGGTGTGCTGGCGGCGAAGCTTGTCAATGAGGACACGCCCAATACCGATCGGACAGATTCCACTGCGCGCCTCATACCGATCAAGGATGCCTACTATCAGCTGATCGGAAACAATGTGCTCTCCCTGACGCATATGCGCTCGGAGGAGGCCAGCAGCGTGGAGCGAACCATTGCCTCCAGACTTCAGGCCTATACGGAGAGCTCCCTCGCAGCGCTGAGAGCGGAGCTCATGAACCCGTCACCGCGGAATATGTCGGAGCTCGCGGATGATCAGCGTGCGTTTATGTATTTTATTTACAGTATGCTTTCTTCTGAACAGGTGGCAGTCGTGCACCGCGACCAGATTGATGTCAGCACGGAGTACTATACGCGCTGGAAGGCGGATTCCATTAGTCTCCGGGAATTTCTCTACGATGGTATACGGGACGGCTGGGTGGATACGACCGTGCTCAATGCGCCGAGTAAATACACGGGAGCTGACGATATCTATAAGGCACTGGTAGAGGATGCGTTGAATCGTCTGAATGAAAATGCAGATTTTGAGAAGCTGATCTGTCAGTATATGATACGAAACAATATCGTTCAGGGAAAGGAGCTTTGCCTTGCGCTCTTTGATCAGGGCGTGCTGGAAGACTCGGGAAATGAGAGGGCATTGCTTCTGGAGAATGGAAATGAGTACGCCTACCGCTTTTTTGTGCGTCAGGTCTCCGAAATAAAAATCACTCCTGCTCAGCTTGCACTGGATCCCTGCACGGCCGGCTGTGTGGTCACAGATATTCATACAGGTAAGGTGAAGGCGCTGGTTTCCTATCCGGGCTATGATAATAACCGCCTGACCAACAGTATGGATGTAGACTACTATAATCGCCTTGTGAAGGACCAGTCCCTTCCGCTGTACAATAATGCGACACAGGCCAGAAAGGCTCCCGGTTCGACCTTTAAGCCAATTGCTGCGCTCGCAGGGCTTGAAGAGAATGTCATTGGACTGAACGAGAGCATCAACTGCACAGGTCTCTACGACACCATTACGCCGCCGATGCGCTGCTGGATCTATCCCGGAAGTCATGGCGTGGAAAATATTGTCACTGGAATACGCAATTCCTGTAACTTCTTTTTTGCAGACATCGGCCATCGCCTCGCAACAGATGAGAGCGGCAATTATGATCCGAAGCTTGGCATCAGCCGCATACAGAAATATGCCTCCATGTTCGGTCTGAACAGAAAGTCCGGAGTCGAAATTATTGAGAATGACCCGATGATTTCTGATAAGAGTCCGGAGCAGTCCGCGATCGGACAGGGTACACACTCCTTTGCAAATGTGCAGCTGTCCCGCTATGTCACAGCGCTGGCAAATCGTGGCACAGTCTATAATCTCTCTGTTCTGGATCATGTCACGGACTGGCAGGGGGGGCTCTTAAAAACCTATGAGCCGGAGGTGGAGGAGCAGATCGATATTCGTCAGGAGGACTGGAATGCGGTGCAGCAGGGCATGAGAGAGGTGGTTGAATACGGCTCCGCAAGAAGATTATTTAAGGATCTCGAGGTTAATATTGCCGGAAAGACAGGTACGGCACAGGAGTCAAAGAGCAGGGCGAACCACGCGTTCTTCATTTCTTTCGGACCCTATGAGAATCCGCAGATCGCAGTTACAGTCAATATTCCCTACGGATATACCTCAACAAACGCAGCCTCGGTATCAAAGGATGTTTATCGCCTGTGCTTTGGCTATACGAGTCTCGACTATATTTTGAATACAGGCGCACAGAGCGCCAGTGAAATTAATATTGAGGATTGATAAGAATTTGTGATTTTTTCCTAAAAAAAGCTGGAAAAAAAGAGAATTTTAATGTAAAATTCAGGAGAGAGCTATGATTTTACCATATCACTACAAATCTTTTGCGTTTCGGCTGCTGTTTGCAGTTCTCGGATTGAATCTGATCGGACTGCTGGTCATCAACAGTGCGTCGAATCATGATATGGCGATCGTAGGAAGGCAGCTGAGCGGCGCAGCAATCGGAATCACTGCGATGCTTGTGCTGAGTCTTCTCCCCTACCAGAAGCTGCTGCGCTATGCAGTTCCTCTGTATGCGGGCTGCTGTCTGCTGCTTCTTCTGGTGATTGTCTACGGCAGAATTCGCGGCGGCGCGAGGAGATGGATCGTGATTCCGGGGCTGGGACAGCTTCAGCCCTCAGAATTTGCCAAGATTGGCATCATTCTTTTTGCCGCATGGCTGCTTGGAAAGAATCTGGAGGCGTTAAATAAGGCTCATTTTCTTCTAGTGTTTTCCGGACTGCTGATGATTCCCGTGTTTCTCATTGCCTCAGAACCGGATCTCTCAACGACCATTGTGGTTTTGGTCTGTATTTTTTCCATGATTTTCGTAGCCGGGCTCAGCTATCGCTGGATCGGGGCGGCATTGGCAGTCGTGCTTCCTTTTTCCATTGGCTTCACGGCGTTGCTGCAGCGAGGACTGGTGCCCTTCCTGAAGCCGTATCAGGTAAAACGGATTCTGGCTTTTTTATATCCGTCCAGCTACGCAGACGCAAATTTGCAGCAGGACAATTCCATCATGGCGATCGGCTCAGGTCAGTTGTTTGGAAAGGGATTGAACAACAACACTCTCGCCTCTGTGAAAAATGGAAATTTTCTCTCGGAGGAGCAGACGGATTTTATATTTGCCGTGATCGGAGAGGAGCTGGGATTCCTGGGTTGTCTTCTGGTAATATTACTCTATGCAGTGATCGTCTATGAGTGTCTGTACATTGCGGGGAAGGCAAAAAATGCAGAGGGCAGAATCATCTGTGTCGGATTCGGTGTGTTGATTGCGTTTCAGGGCTTTTCCAATATTGCAGTCGCCACCGGAATATTTCCCAATACGGGACTTACACTTCCCTTTATCAGCTACGGTGTGAGCTCGCTGCTGAGTTTTTACATGGGGGTGGGACTCGTCTTAAATGTAGGGCTTCAGCGCACGGATCGTCTTGTGCGGGAGGAGGAACTCCCGGATAAGCATATTCGGCGATAAGTATAAAGCAAGCAACAAAAGCAGTAGAAAGAACGAGGAATGCAGTAATGAATATTGGACTGATCGCACATGATGCCAAGAAGAAGCTGATGCAGAATTTTTGTATTGCATACCGGGGCATACTTGCAAAGCATACGCTTTACGCCACGGGAACCACTGGGAGACTTGTGGAAGAAGTGACAAATCTGAATATCCGCAAATACCTCGCCGGACATCTGGGAGGAGAGCAGCAGATGGGCGCACAGATCGAGGCCAATGAAATCGATCTGGTGATTTTTCTTCGTGACCCGCTGCAGCCAAAGCCACACGAGCCGGATGTCAGTAACGTGCTGAGACTTTGTGACATTCATAATATTCCGGTTGCGACCAATCTCGCGACAGCGGAGCTGCTGATTAAATCTATGGAGCGCGGAGATTTTGAATTCAGAAATTATTACAGACATTAAGCACAAAGCGCCGCATTCGCGGCATCGGAGGAAGAAAAAACGGCATTCCCTCTCTGCACGGCTTGTGCCCGGGCTGCTGCTTGTGCTTGTATGCTCTATGGCAGCCATGTGGTTTTCAGAGAGCGGGTTGCTGCTGAAGCAGCGCTATGACCTTAAGAGTCGCAGTAGCACGCTGCTTGCCGCAGAGAGTCCTGTTGCTTTTCTTTCTCCCTTTGCAGCTTCACTTGCAGTTGTAGACAGGGCGGACGACACGGAAGCTGCACTCGGGGCAGAGAGTGTATTCCTGTCAGAGGAGGGTACAAGCTCTGCGCTGTTTGTAAAACAGCCCTTTGTCCGCATGAACCCGGCGAGTACAACGAAAATTATGACCTGTCTCATAGCTCTGGAACAGGGAACGCCTGAGGAGGACTGGGTTGCGGGACCGGAGATTCATGTATCAGAAGCGAATGCAAGCATGGCCGGAATCAAAGAGGGTGATGTTCTCACTGAGGAACAGGTGCTCTATGGTCTGATGCTTCGCTCGGGAGCAGACGCGGCCAATATGACGGCAAAAAACATTGCAGGAAGCGACGAGGCCTTTGTTGCACTTATGAACCGGCGGGCGGCGGAGCTCGGAGCGACGGGAACTCATTTTACAAATACACATGGACTGACAGATCCTGAACACTATACCACAGCCTATGATCTGTATCTCATTCTGCATGAGGCTATGAAGCATGAGCGCTTTCGGAAGATGGCCGGAACCTCGGTCTACGAGGCAGAGTACAGAAATGCGGCCGGGGAAACAGTCAGGAAGAAATGGGAGAACACCAATTATTATCTGAATGGGAAGGCGGAGCTTCCGGCAGGTCTTCACGTTGTCGCAGGCAAGACAGGAACTACCATCGCGGCCGGAGCCTGCCTCGCACTTGCTGCGCAGAAGGACAGTGGAGATCTGTTTTATGCGATTGCACTGAAGTCTGTAAATCATGATGCACTGTATCGTGATATGAATACAGTACTGGAAAAAACAGAGTAATTGCATTGAACTTTTTGGCTTGTTACCGTATAATAAATGTTAAGTAAATAATGTCAAGGAGGTTTGTGACTATGGTTCAGATTATTGCAGGCATCAAGGGTAAGGGAAAAACCAAGCGTCTCCTGGATATGGCAAATGCAGCTGTAAAGGATGCGAGGGGAACCGTTGTTTACCTGGATAAGAGTTCCAAGCACATGTATGAGCTCAGCAATAAGATTCGTCTTGTCAATGTCAGCGAGTATGATATCATGAGCGGCGACGGATTCCTGGGTTTCATCTCCGGTATTATTTCTCAGGATCACGATCTTGAGACTGTATTTCTGGACAGCTTCCTGAAGCTCTCCAATATGGAAGGCGGAGATCTCACCCCTGTCATTGATGCTCTTGAAAAGATGGGCGAAAAGTATAAAGTGAACTTTATTCTCAGTGTCTCCATGGATGCCTCTGAGCTTCCGGAGAATGCGAAGAAGGATGTTATCGCAGCCCTCTGATTATGAACAGAACTCCAAACCACGGCGGACAGCTCTGAGGAGCTGTCCGTCAGTGCTTACAGGATGCAGTTTTTTGACTTCCTGTGAATATGAACGCGACATGGTGTGAGAATACCAGGTGGAGGGATTTCTTGGCTGGCAGGAATCGAAAGGTCGTCCCCTACAGACGGCCTCTGAAAATGAATATCGGAGTCATTATTTTTCTGATTCTCTTTATCTACCTCTGTTTCTCTGCGAGCTCCTACCTGAGCAGAAAAAAAGTGCGCTTTTATGAGGTGGAGAGCGGTGGAATGGTGAGTGATACAGAGCGCACAGGTATCATTCTCCGCACAGAGGAGGTGCAGAATGCGCCCTCCTCAGGCTATATAAACTACTACATACGAAACGGAAAGCGCGCCGCTGTCGGAACCAGAATTTACTCTCTGGATGAGACGGGAAATCTGAAAAAGTATCTGGACGAGAATGCCGGAAGCAACGATATGCTCAGCGAACAGAATCTGAAGGAGTTGAAAACCCGGCTGAACTCCTTCTCGGCCGGCTATGACAGAACACATTTTACAGAAGTTTATAACAGCAGGGATTCGGTGCAGTCTGTACTCTCTGAGTATACCAGTCTGAATATGCTGGACAGTCTGGATGCAACTCTGAGCGATCAGGGCATTCACTTCACACAGGTCAGCTCTCCGGAATCCGGTGTGATCTCTTTCAATGTAGATTCTTTCGAGGGGAAAACTGCGGAGGAGCTCAAGGCAGAAGATTTTGATGGCACAGCCTATACCCCCTCCTACATCAGCGCAGGGACGCTTGCCGAGAGTGGAGCTCCGGTCTATAAGATCATTCCTTCGGAGGATTGGCAGCTGGTGTTTCCGCTCTCGGAGAAGGACATGACAGAGTTTTCAGATAAGAAAAGTCTGCGGGTTGCCTTCAAGGGCCAGGATCTGACGCTGACAGGAGATTACAGCACAATGAGCGGGGCGGATGGTACGAATTACGGCATGCTGAGCTTTCATCAATATATGGTGCGCTTTATTGACAACAGATATCTGCAGTTTCAGATTTATACAGGGAGCTCCGATGGACTGAAGATTCCACGCTCTGCAATTACGGAGAAGACCTTTTATACTGTTCCGAAGGAGTACCTGACAAATGGAGGAAACAGCATTGATAAGGGTTTTCTGAAGGAGAGCTATCAGGACGGGAATGTATCTGCGGTATTTACCCCTGCAGAGATATTTTATGAGTCAGAAGACAGCTGCTACATAGATGTGTCTGAGGGCAGCAGTATCCGGGAGGGTGATTATCTCATAAAGCCGGAGAGCGGAGAGCGCTATCAGATCGCTGCAAGCGCTGCACTGGAGGGAGTATACAATATTAATAAGGGGTATGCAGTGTTTAAACAGATTGATATTGTAGAGGAAAATGACGAATATGTCACGGTGCACCGCGGAACACAATATGGACTGAATGTCTACGATCATATCCTTTTAAATGGTGTAGAGGGAAAAGAGGGCCAGCCTATTTATCAGTAGAAGTCATTCTAGAGTTGGGGATTCACGATTGGCAGGAATAAAGCTTACATACAGAGGAAAAGAACGGACTGAGGAGTGTGTATGATTAAAGAAAATCTGGAGCTTGTAGAAAAACATATTCAGGAGGCCTGTGCCGCCGCGGGACGCAGCAGAGAGGAGCTTACACTGATTGCAGTCAGTAAGACAAATCCCGCAGCGAGAATTTACGAGGCATACGAGGCCGGCATACGTGATTTCGGAGAGAACAGGGTAAAGGAGCTGCTTTCCAAGAGAGAACAGCTGCCTGCAGATATTCGCTGGCATCTGATCGGACATCTTCAGACCAATAAGGTGAAGTCTGTACTTGGCAAGACAGTTCTGATTCATGGAATTGACAGCCTGAAGCTTCTGGACAGCATTGATTTTGAATCAAGAAAACAGGGCATTGTCTCAGAAGGTCTGTTGGAGGTAAATGTGGCAGGGGAGGAGAGCAAATTTGGTTTTCTTCCTGAGGAGTTGTTTCCGCTTCTTGATCGCTTGCGTCAATACAGGAACCTGAAAATCTGCGGTCTCATGACTGTTGCACCAAATGTTCAGAATCCCGAAGAAAACCGGGCTGTTTTTCGCAGATTAAGGGAATTGTCCATTGACATAAAAAGTAAAAAAGTCGATAATGTGTCTATGAATGTCCTGTCAATGGGCATGACCGGAGACTATCGTGTAGCTATTCAGGAAGGCGCTACATTAATCAGAGTGGGAACCGGAATTTTTGGCGCACGAGAGATTGGAGAAGAAAGACAATGAGTTTTATTGGCAAGCTGATGAACAGTATGCGCGTCAATGGCGATGATGACGATTATTATGATGATGATTATGATGCGGACTATGAGGATCCGAAGCCGAGACGGTTTGGCCTTGTGAGACGGGATCTCGATGAAGATGAAGAAGCAGAAGAAAAACCGCGTCTGTTTTCGAAGAAGCCAACCCCTGTAAAGCGCAACGGCGGTCTGGAGGTTGCTCTGGTAAAGCCCTCTGCCTTTGATGATGCCAAGGAGATCGTGGACGATCTGCTTATGGGCAAGGCTGTGGTGCTGAATATGGAGGGCATCAACACAGAGATTGCACAGCGCATTATAGATTTTACTTCGGGCTCTACCTACAGTCTGAACGGCAAGCTTCAGAAGATCTCAAATTATATTTTCATTATTACTCCGGAAAGTGTCAATCTTTCCGGGGAGTTTCAGGATCTCCTGAGCACTGCGGGCTCTCTTGATATCTCCGGATTAAATATGCGCGTCTGAGTATGACGGAAAAAGAACTGGCATTTTTTAAAAATCGCATCGCAGAGCTTTACGACAGCTGCTATCAGCGAAACATACCGACACATTCCCATTTTTTGAATGTAGACGAGCAGGCGGTTCTGCAGACGATACATCTCTCCGCCGGAGATATCTGTGTGAGATACTCCGGTGGTTTTGATGACGCCGAACGCAGAATCGTTTGTTTTTTGCCGGATTATCTGGAGGAGGTGCCAGAAGATATCTTTGCGTATCTTCGAATCGTACCGGCGGCGCCTAAATTTGCAGAGCCGCTCTCGCACCGGGATTTTCTCGGTGCGCTTATGAACCTTGGAGTGCGGCGGGAAATGCTTGGAGATATCATTATTTCAGAAAACACAGCGCATATTGTTGTGCTCTCCGAGATTGCAGAGCACATCTGCGATTCACTCTCCGCAGTGCGTCACTCTGCGGTGCGTGTGGAGAGGGAAGGGCGGGAGGCACACACAGCTTCCGTACATACGGAGCAGATGGATGTCAATACCGCCTCCCTCCGGGTTGACAGTTTGGTATCTGCAGTCTGGCACATCTCCCGCACACAGTCGAAAGAACTTCTGAAGGCAGGGCGGATCTCGGTAAATTCTGCACTCTGCGCGGATGGCTCTCAGATTCTGAAGGCAGGGCAGATCCTGTCTGTGCGGGGCAAGGGAAGGTTTCGTCTTCTTCCGGGTGAGCGAATGACAAGAAGCGGACGCAGGTATGTCAGCATAGAATTATTTATTTGATGGGGTGTTCTGTGAGTACAGAAAAAGGTATGGAAGCGAAAGAAAAAAGAAATAGCGGAAAGCTGCGGCATTTTTCTGTTTTTATCGGAATTATTATTTTTGCGGTCTGGGCGGATCAGTTCACAAAGCGATTGGCTCTCATTTATCTCGCGCTGCATGAGCCGCACCCGTTGATTCCGGGTGTACTGGAACTGCTTAGAATTGAAAACACCGGAGCGGCCTTCGGTATATTGGAAGGACACATGGGATTCTTTTATGTGATTACTGCAGTTGTCGGAGCGTTGATTTTATATGTGGTCTGCAGACTTCCGGCGGAGAAGAAATACGGCCCGCTGTTGCTGGTCGCGTCCTTTATTGCAGCCGGAGCGATCGGAAATCTGATTGATCGGGTGATGAGAAAATCAGTTGTAGATTTTATTTACTTTGTCCCGATTGATTTTCCGGTGTTTAATGTGGCAGATATTTTTGTCAGCTGTGCGACTGCAGCACTGATGCTGCTGATACTTTTTTACTATAAGGATGAGGATCTGGATTTTCTAAAAAACAAGAGGTCTTAATGGACAGAAAATTTGTCGTAACGGAAGAGCAGGCAGGCAGGAGATTGGATCTCGTCCTGACTGCTCTTTTATCTCCAATGACACGCTCACATGTTCAGAAGCTCATTGAGGGGGGGGCGGTTACAATAAAAGCTTCATTCCTGAATGCTGCGGATAAGCCTGTCAGAGGAAATCGGAAGCTGCAGGAAGGAGAGCAGATTTTTGTCGCTGTCCCGGAACCTGAGCAGGCAGAAATTCTGGCAGAGGATATTCCGCTTGACATACTCTATGAGGATGAGGATGTCATTGTAGTCAATAAACCAAAGGGGATGGTTGTACATCCCGCGGCCGGACACAGCAGCGGGACGCTTGTAAATGCGCTGATGTATCACTGCAGAGAGAATCTCTCCGGAATTAACGGTGTACTGCGTCCCGGCATTGTACACCGCATCGACAGAGATACAACGGGCGTACTCATTGCCTGTAAGAACGACATGGCGCATAACTGGCTTGCCGCGCAGCTCAAGGAGCATTCTGTTACACGGAGATACAGGGCGATTGTGCAGGGAGTGCTGAAGTCAGATGAGGGACAGATCGACGCACCGATTGCACGGGATCCAAAGGAGCGTAAGCGCATGAAGGCAGGTGTACCGGGGGGGCGGCGCGCAGTGACGCACTACCGGGTACTACAGCGTTTTCAGAACAGCAGCTATATCGAATGTGTGCTGGAAACCGGAAGAACACATCAGATCCGTGTGCACATGGCTTCTATCGGGCACCCTCTGCTTGGAGATACGGTATATGGTTCATCGAAAAATCCCTATCAGCTGGAAGGGCAGGCACTTCACGCCATGGTACTGGGCTTCCGGCATCCCAAAAGTGGAGATTATATGGAGTTTACGGCGCCGCTGCCGGCGTATTTTGAGGCACTGCTCAGGAGACTGGCGCGCTAGTTTACCTTTTTTTCCGGGAATGGTATAATATGATTACAGCGTAAAAAGTACTGCTCCCACGCAAGCTTGCTTGCAAGTGGGTGAAAGTACTTGGGACGCGCCCACATGGAGCACGGAGTGAGACGCAAGTCTCATGAGAGTGCGCAATGTGGCAGCGTTGCGGAAGCGCGCAGTGCGCAGCAACGCGTAATCAGTCAAAGGTATAAAAAGTCGCACGAAGTGAGACGCAAGCCGGCTTTCATTTTTATATAAATACTGTATACAGGAGGTATCACATGGCAGAAAAATTAATTGTGACGCTCGGACGTCAGACCGGAAGCGGCGGACGCAAAATCGGGAAAATGCTGGCCGAGAGGCTGGGTGTGAAGTGCTATGATAAGGAGCTCCTGGATCGTGCGGCAAAGGAGAGCGGTCTGTGCCGTGAGCTTCTGGAGAGCAATGATGAGAAGCCTACCAACAGTTTTCTTTACTCTCTGGTGATGGACACCTATTCTCTTGGATATTCGTCCTCGCCCTATGTTGATATGCCCATTAATCAGAAGATTTTCCTGGCGCAGTTTGATACGATTAGAAACATCGCGAAGAATGAGTCCTGCGTGATTGTCGGACGCTGTGCAGATTATGCGTTGCAGGGTGTCCCCGGAATGATCAGTGTTTTTATCAGTGCAGATGAAGCAGATAAAATTGAGAGTATCAGGACAGCACAGAATGTCTCTCAAGACAAGGCGCGGGAGATCATGCTGAAAACCGATAAGCGCAGATCCAGCTATTACAATTATTATTCCAATAAGCGCTGGGGAGATTCCAGAAGCTATGATCTCTGCCTGAACAGCAGTAAGCTCGGTTATGAGGGAGCTGTGGATATGATACTGGATTTTGCGGAGAGAGAAAGAACATACAGAAGCAGTAAGGCGTAAGGAGACTTTGGATGGCATCCGACGGGCGTGATTTTTTTGATATAAATTTAAAACAGGATACACTGCCGGAGGATCCAATTGAGCGGGAGAAAAAGCAAAAGTATCTGAGGGATCTGGAGCGTCTCAGAAGATTGCGCCAGGAGGCGCGTGAAAGGGAGCTGGAGCGCTTTTCAGAGGAGGAGCCAGAGCAAGGCCGCAGAAGAAGGAGAGCAGCTGTATTCCAGACCACAGGAAAGCGAAATGAGAGCGAGCAGATAAACAACAGACGCAGCGGAGGGGCCTCCCCTCGTCAGATGAGGCGTTCCCGGGCCGAGGCGAAAAGCAGGCAGCATAAAAAGCACCTTGTCCGGAATGTTTTTCTCTCCGCAATTGTATTTTTATTACTTTGGGGAGCCAAAAGTCTCTTTCTGGGGGGAAATACACACGAGAGCGGCTATTATACAGTTGCTGTTTTTGGGGTTGATTCCCGCGACGGAAACCTGAAGGAAGGGGCGCTCTCGGATGTCAATATGCTGGTTTCCCTGAATAAGGCGACCGGAGATATAAAAATTTGCTCGATCTATCGTGATACCTTTGTACAGATCAATCAGAAGGGGAAGCACCATAAGTTCAATGAAGCTTATTTTAAGGGCGGACCTGAGCAGGCACTCTGGACCATGAAGTATAATCTGGATATCTCTCCGGATGATTATATTACCTTCAACTGGAAGGCAGTGATTGATGCCATCAATATTATGGGCGGAGTTGATCTTGAGATCACCGAACCGGAATTTAAGTACATTAATTCTTTCATTACAGAAACCGTAAATGCGACTGGTATTGGCTCTGTGCAGCTGGAGCACGCCGGTCAGAATCATCTGGATGGTGTACAGGCTGTAGCTTACGCAAGGCTGCGGCTGATGGATACAGATTATAATCGGACCGAGCGTCAGCGCAAGGTGGTTTCTCTGCTTCTTGATAAGGCGCGCGCAGCAGATGTAAAAAAACGCATGGAGCTTGTCACCTCCGTAATCCCTGAGACAAGAACCAGTCTGACGATTGACGATCTTCTGGTCTATGCTAAAAATATCAAGAAGTACCATCTCACAGAGACCGCGGGCTTTCCCTTTGAAAAGGATACTGCCTGGGTGGAAAAGAAGGACTGCGTCATTCCGGTGACGTTGGAAAGCAATGTGATTGCGCTGCATCAGTTTCTTTTTGCAGATGAAAATTACAGAGCGAGTGCTTCTGTACAGGAGGTCAGTCAGTATATCATTGATAAGACCGGTATGAGAGGAAAGGGCAAAAAAGCAAGTATTTCGACCGATGAGCGCGGAAGCGGCGGTGTCGGAGTGAAATATACTAAGGCTTCAGAGACAGCGGCGGCTTCAGAGGAGGCAATAGAGACTCCGGAGACAGATTCAAGCACAGAAGCAGAGGTTTTTTCGGAGGAGAGCTCAGAGGAGATTATTGAAAGCACTGCAGAAATTTCTCCATTTGATGAAGACTCTGCGATGAGTCGGCCGGGAGCAGCTGCACCAACTGACAATCACAGCGGAATACAGGAGACAGATGCAGAGTCGCCTGATGAGAAAGTGCATCCGGATAAGGCCGGAAGCGCAGCTGCAGAGACAGATGAACCGCAGATCGGTCCGGGAATCGGACTTTAATATATAAGATTACTGGAGAGAGCAGTCAGAATACGGACTGCTCTTTTTTGCTGTTTAATCTGTATTTGAATACCTCACGCTAAAATAGTTTTAAATACTATTTGACACATTTTAATATAAAGCATAATATGGTGTAGATGATTTAAAATCAAACGGGAATCATCTGATACACTTAATATGATTACAAATATGAAACAGAATAAGGAGAACAAATGAAAAAAGCTCAGGTATTAACTGTCATGGGAAAAAAGCTGAGTATTCCCCTGATTCAGGGCGGCATGGGAGTAGGAGTATCTCTTGAGCGTCTGGCAGGCAGTGTGGCAGCAAACGGCGGTATGGGGTGCATCAGCACGGCTGACTGTGGCTATCGGGAAAAGGATTTCTTCCGTTGTCCCGAGGAAGCAAACCTGAGAGCATTGAAGCGGGAGATTGCCGACGCCAGGGAGATATCCGGCGGAAAGGGGCTGGTTGCTGTCAACGCGATGGTAGCAACCCAGCAATTTGCTTCCGCAGTGCGTACAGCAGTCGAAGCGGGGATAGATGCCGTGATCGCCGGAGCAGGACTGCCTCTTCAGCTTCCAGAATATGTTCCTGATGGGCATGCTCTCATTGCTCCAATTGTATCGAGCGGAAGAGCTGCCTCACTGATACTCAGATCGTGGCAGAAGCGATATCGTCGTATTCCAGATTTTATTGTGCTGGAGGGACCAAAGGCAGGGGGGCATCTCGGATTTCGGGAGGAAGAGCTCTCTTCCCCGCAGCTTCCGGGAATAACAGAGCTGCTGGAAGAGCTTCTGCAGGTTGTGAAGCCGTTTGCTGAGCGCGTAGGCAGAGAAATCCCTGTATTCTGTGCCGGAGGAATATGGGACAGAAAGGATATAGAGCGGGTGATGGAGCGCGGTGCGTCAGGCGTTCAGATGGCTACCCGCTTCATTGCGACAGAAGAATGCGATGCTTCTTATGAGTATAAGAACGTTCTGCTGCGTGCAAGTGCAGAGGACGTCCGGGTAATTCACAGCCCGGTTGGAATGCCGGGAAGAGCTGTTTTATCACCTCTGCTTCAGAAGCTTAGCACAGAAGGAAGAATACAGCCAAGACACTGTTCCCGCTGTATCAAGAGCTGTAATCCCGCACAGGTTCCCTACTGTATTACGCACGCATTGATTGAAGCTGTCAAGGGCAATGTGGACGAGGGATTGTTCTTTGCCGGCAGTAATGTGGGAAGGATGAAAGAGATGACAACTGTTCCGAAGCTTATGCGTGAGCTGGGCTTTGCACTTTGATCTTGCAAAAGCATCAGCGGAGTAGTAGTATAGAGCTGGATATAACTATTCGCGAAACACTTGTTTAACGAATAGTCAGAGCGATTCTATATACTCCAGAAAGGTCATTCCGATATGGCATCCAGAAAACTCTCCTACAGCGAAAAAATAGATCAGGATAATATACAGCGTTTACGGGATTTGCTTACAGAACTTCCAGATTATTGTCGAACCTACTTTCGCGGCATTGAGCCGCGCACCCAGTCCCGTACCAGAATTGCTTATGCCTATGATCTGAGAATCTTTTTTCAGTATCTGATGGATGAGAATCCGGAAATACGCAGATGCGGTGCAATTCGTAATATACCTTTGAGTTCATTGAATGCTCTCACAGCAACGGATCTTGAGGAATATATGGAATATCTGAAATTTCGTCCGGAGGACTCCGGAGAAGGTGTTCTGAACCGCGAGACGGGAATTAAGAGAAAAGTATGTTCGCTCAAGAGCTTTTATAAATATCTCTATCAAAAGGAAATGCTGGACAATAATCCTGCTGCGCGTGTCATTATGCCCCGCATTCATGAACACGAAATTATACGTCTGGATATTGATGAGGTGGCGCTTCTGCTGGATCAGGTGGAGTCAGGTGAAAAACTCACAGAGCGTCAGCGCATTTATCATGAGAGAACCAAATTGAGAGATCTTGCACTGATTACGCTGCTGCTGGGAACCGGAATCCGGGTGTCGGAATGTGTGGGGCTCAATCTGAATGATATTGATTTTAAAAATGATGGAATTCGTGTACACCGAAAGGGCGGCAAGGAACAGGTGGTGTACTTTGGAGATGAGGTCGAGGAGGCGCTTTTGAATTATCTTGAGGAGCGAGAGCTTCTGGAGCCATCTGCCGGATCGGAGGATGCGCTCTTTCTCTCCCTTCAGAACAAAAGAATGAATGTCAGAAGTGTTGAAAATATGGTAAAAAAATACGCGTGCACTGCGGCACCGCTGAAAAGGATCACGCCGCATAAGCTGCGAAGTACTTACGGCACCAATCTGTATCATGAGACCGGAGATATTTATCTTGTTGCAGATGTGCTGGGGCATACAGATGTTAATACAACGAGAAAACATTATGCCGCGCTTCAGGAGGATAGAAGGCGCAGTGCCAGGAATAAGGTAAAGCTGAGGGAGAGCTGATTTGTACCTCTTCTCTCCTCTTCAGTACAGGTGTTCATTTCAGAACAGTGAGATAACAGCCGGGATACAATTTATCTCTGTTTAATTGATTGATTTCTCTCAGCTCCTGAATATACTCCATATCACTCAGATTATCTCCTGTATTGTAGTTGGCGGCCACTGTCTCCAGGGTATCTCCTGCACAGAGCTTAATACTGGCATAGTGAAGCTGTGCAGAAAAGGATTCTCTTCCTTCAGCCTGTACCGGAATCGCGGAATGTTCAAAGAAAAGAATGACCAGCGTCAGAAATAAAGCGGTCATGATCAGTCTTCTGAAGACATATGCGGTGTGTGATCTTTTCATCTTCATGGAAATCCTCTCTTTTATTTGCAGAAATTCAATTGTATGCTGTTTCTGATGATTTTGGGTTTTTAAAAAAGAACGTTTGTTCTGTTGCCATCATAATATGCGAACATATGTTTGTCAATAGAAAATAGAACAAACGTTTGGCATTATATCCAAAAATCGAACAAAGGTTTGTATAAAAGATGTCTTCGTGCTATTATAATAAAAATAACAGTCATTCAATCGGATTTCAGGGAAAGGTGGAGGCGTCTGTGTCTCAGGGAAAAATTACAGAAAAACAGCAGGAAATTCTGAATTATATAAAAGATACGATACTGAGCAAGGGCTATCCGCCTGCGGTGCGCGAAATATGCGACGCGGTGCATCTGCGCTCTACTTCTTCTGTGCATGCACATCTGGAGAGTCTTGAAAAGAACGGTTATATTCGAAAGGATCCCACGAAACCGCGCACCATAGAGGTCGTGGACGACAATTTTAATCTGACACGGAGAGAATTGGCAAATATTCCCATTCTCGGACAGGTGGCTGCCGGTGAGCCCATACTCGCAGAACAGAATATTCTGGATTATTTTCCGATTCCGACAGATTATCTGCCTAACAGCGAAACCTTTATGCTGAAGGTGCGCGGGGATTCGATGATAAACGTGGGAATATTTGATGGAGACACGGTGATTGTTGCGCGTCAGAACACAGCAGCAAATGGAGAGATCGTTGTTGCCATGGTGGAGGATGGCGCCACTGTAAAGCGCTTTTATAAGGAGAAGGGCTACTATCGCCTTCAGCCGGAGAATGACAGCATGGAGCCAATTTTGGTTGAACAGGTCGCTGTTCTTGGCAAGGTGGTGGGGCTGATTCGCCTTGATTATTTTCGCCACTGAGTATAATAATCAGGAGAAAATGTAAATAATATAGATAAGCGCACGCGGAAGGCGTGCGCTTATTTTCTGACCGTATGTGTAATGCTATTGTGTAAAAAAAAATTAAAGCCTCTCCGGCCCATCAACGATGGTTCCGTCGGTCCATATTCTCTCAAGATTATAGAATCTGCGATCCTCGCTGTTAAAGATATGAATGACGACATCGCGGTAATCAAGAAGAATCCAGGTTCCACTGCTGTAGCCTTCCTTCTGCTTTGCCTCTATCCCCTCTCTTCCGAGCTGCATCTCGATCTCATCTGCGATGGCCTGGGTCTGATTGCGGTTGCTGCCGCTGACAAGGATGAAATAATCTGCGATAACAGAGACCTTGGAGATATCAATTACCTTGATCTCGCTGCCCTTCTTATCCTCCATAATTTTGACTGCAGTCTTAACGATTTCCTGTGTTGTCATAATTTCCATTCTCCTTTAACCACAAATAGCAACGCTGTGTCATGGGATCTGCTGCTGTGTTCCGTGTTTTCAGAAAGCGAAGGGTATCCTCAGTGATTCGAAATACGCACTGCGTGAGATCCTGAAAGGCCAGAGCCCGCATCTCAGAGAGATTAGGGGCGTGATCCCGGTTTGGCTCGATATAGTCTGCTGTAAATATGATTTTTTCGAGCAGGGACATATTCTCTTTTCCGGTGGTGTGCCAGCGTATTGCAGACAATATTTCCGGAGAGCTGATATGATATTTTTGCTCCGCGATACAGGGGCCGATGATCGCATGTAGCACCTGAGGAGCGGCGAGCTCGGCGGCAGAGAATATAATATTACACTGCGTTCCGATCCTGAGCAGCTCCTCCTCCCTGTATTCTTTGGCGCAGTCGTGCAGAAGGCCCGCGAGCTCCGCCGGTTCCGGGTCTGCGCCGTAGCGCATTGCGAGGCAGGCGGCGGTATAGGCGACACCGAGGCTGTGCTGATATCTTGAGGAGCTCAGGCTCTGGTAGAGCAGCTCTCTTATTCTGTTCAGTTCATCTCTGTTCATCTTGTTTTGTTCCCGTATAAAAGAGAAAAGATCCCTACTGCCCATACAGATGGTGCGCACGGATATAGTCGTAGACTGCAGACGGAATCAGACGCTCTGCTCCGCCTCGTCCGGAGGCAAAGAGGCGGCGTATGTGCTCAGAGGAGATATCAACCTCTTCCGCATGAATAAAATCAATGCGGGCATGGTAGCGTGCGCGGAGATGCTCTGCGTGCGCGGAGAGAGACTCATGATTTTTGCTGTAATCTCTGTCTGCCACAATGAGGCCGGCGTACTTTAAAATAAGCTCCGGACAGTGCCAGCTCTCGATCTCATAGAAGGAGTCTGCCCCCAGCACAAAGGAAAAAGAGATTTCCGGGTAACGGGCAGCCAGTTCCCTGAGCGTGTCGCTGGTATAGGACTTTCCGCTGCGCTGCGCCTCGAAATCAGAGGCCTCGAAGCAGGGGAAGGGTTCCAGCGCTGCCCGCACCATGGCGAGTCGATCCGCATAGGAAGTGATCATGTGGCTGTCCTTGTGCGGGGGCGTCGGCGCAGGCATGAACCAGCAGGCATCAAGCGCAAACTGCCGCCATGCGTTTTCTGCAAGTTTCAGATGTCCGTTGTGAATGGGGTTAAAGGTTCCACCGAGTATCGCGATCTTCCGCATTTCTTCCTCCGTATCAGCGTGAGGGGAGTATGATTTTACGGTCCTTCTCTTCCTTGGCCTGTTTGTAGAGCACAATTTTTTTTCCGATCACCTGCACGACTTCACTGTGCGTGCGCTCTGCGAGAACCTGTGCCATCTCCTTCGGATCGGCAATGCAGTTCTGAAGCACGGAGATCTTGATCAGTTCGTGCGTATGGAAGGCCTCTACGGCCGCCTGTGTGAGCTCAGGCGTCAGAGTGGATTTTCCAATCTGCAGAATGGGCTCTGTTGTCATTGCTATCCCCTTCAGGTATGCGCGTTGTTTGCTTGTCATGGCACTCCTTATCTGTAATAATCAAATGCATGTCCGTACATGCGGACAGTGTCGCCCTCTTCAATTCCGGCGTCCTCAAGATCTCTGAGCACTCCGCTTTCCTTCAGAAATTTCTGGAAGAAATCAAAGCCTTTTTCTGAAGAGAGATTGGTGTAACCAAGCATTTTTTCGATGCGCGGTCCCTCAACGACGTAGACATGCGCCGCTTCTTTGACGACTGTATAGGGAAGATTGGAATCTGCTGCGTAATCGATTTCCATCTCCGGCTCAAATACAGTGACCTCCCGGTTCATCGTTTTCAGAACAGAGAGAATCGCATACTTCAGCTCTTTGATCCCGGCTCCGGTCACGCCCGATATCGGATAGACAGGAATCTCCGGTTCGAAAGCGCGGCGCAGCTTTTCGATCGGGTCCTCTGCGCCTTCCTCTATAACGATGCTGTCAATTTTATTTGCTGCGATGATCTGCGGCTTATTGAGGAGCTGTGCCTCATATTTTTGCAGCTCCTCCTGGATCTTTCGCACGTCTTCTACGGGATCCCTGCCCTCGACAGAGGCGGCATCGACCACATGAACTAGGACCTTGGTCCGTTCCACGTGCTTCAGAAAATTGTATCCGAGACCGATTCCCCTGGAGGCTCCCTCGATCAGACCGGGGAGATCGGCCATTACAAAGCCCTCACCCTCATCGAGATCTACCACGCCAAGGTGTGGTGTCAGAGTCGTAAAGTGGTAATTGGCAATCTCAGGCCGTGCATTGGATACGCGGCTCAGAAGGGTGGACTTTCCGACATTCGGAAAACCAACCAGTCCGACATCTGCGATGACCTTCAGCTCCAGACGCACAAAAAGGCCTCTGGCAGGCTGACCGGGCTTTGCATAATTTGGCGCCTGCATGGTGGCAGTTGCGAAGTGCATATTGCCGATTCCGCCCTTTCCGCCGCGCAGAATCACCATGCGGCGATTTTCACCGGACATATCGGCAATGATTTTACCGCTCTCATCATCCCGGATGACGGTGCCCTCAGGAACACGGACAATCAAATCCCTGCCGTCTGCGCCGTGACAGCGCTTTTTTCCGCCGGGCTGACCGCTCTCAGCAATATATTTTCGCACATGGCGGAAATCTGTCAGGGTATTCAGGCCATCATAGATTTCAAAGATAACATCTCCGCCCTTTCCGCCGTCTCCGCCGTCAGGACCTCCGGCGGGCACAAAGAGCTCTCTGCGGAAGCTGACATGACCGTCTCCGCCCTTTCCGGACTGAATAAAGATTTTTGCGCTGTCTGTAAACATAACTCTCTCTTTCTGAATGCTTCTGAATGTAAGTATGAAACGGGCTTCATACTGTACAGTATGAAGCCCGGCTCTCTGCTTATTTATTCGGCTGAAAGCCGAAGATATTCATCACTCTGCCGCTTCTGCAGCAAGCTCTGCCTTCGGATAGACAGAAACCTTCTTGCGGTACTTGCCCCATCTCTCAAATCTGACGATACCGTCTGCCTTTGCAAACAGGGTATCATCGGAGCCTCTGCCGACATTGGTTCCCGGATGAATATGTGTGCCGCGCTGTCTGTAAAGGATATTTCCGGCAAGAACAAACTGACCGTCCGCTCTCTTCGCGCCAAGGCGCTTGGACTCGGAGTCACGGCCGTTCTTGGTGGAGCCTACACCTTTCTTATGAGCATGCAGCTGAAGGTTCATTGTGAACAACATCATTACACCTCCTGATCTCTAATCGTTAAGTAGTTACTTCCGTACTCCTTCCCTATGCTCTCCAGTCCGAGCAGACAGGATGAGAGGAGAAGTCCGGCCTCTCTGTCTTCCACATCAGCGAGTCGATACTCAAAGGTACCGTTTTTCTCATTGACCTGACAGGAAAAACGCGCAGAAGTAAATTGAGAGGTAGAATTTGCAAGATTCAGTTCCAGCACGGAAACTGCAGCGCAGACAATATCTCTTCCGAAATCATCATAGTCTGCGTGCCCCTCCGAGCGAAAGCCGTAAGTCCTGCCCTGCGCATCTTTAAAAAGCTGTATTTCGATCATAGTGCTCAGGCATTGATCTTGTCGATCTTAACCTGAGTATAGAGCTGTCTGTGACCGTTCTTCTTGTGATAGCCAAGCTTTGCCTTGTACTTGTAGACGATGACTTTTCTGTCTTTCGCCTCTCTGAGAACAGTTGCGGAAACGCTGGCTCCGGATACAGTCGGGGTTCCGATGGCAAGCTCACCGTTGTTTACAGCGAGAACCTGATCAAACGTAACTGTCTGGCCTGCTTCCACTCCGAGTTTCTCAACCTTAATGATATCGCCCTCTGATACCCTATACTGCTTCCCGCCGGTAGCAATAATCGCGTACATACTGGTACCTCCTTTTATCATTACTCGCCAACTGTGGCGTTCGCACGAACTGTGCGAAACTTACAGCCCCGTTGTGCGGCATACTTAATAAATATAAGGGAAAGACAATTATATGTCAAGTGATTTTCATCTGCAGAATTACAGGGATGATTGTAAGATGAACTAGGACAATAAAAAAGAGCCGATGACGAACTCGTGGTATGATGAAGCTACCACACAACACAACACCAGGAGGTTCG